>JANMIM010000779.1:0-12207 GCA_031375795.1 Bacteroidota bacterium | reverse complement strand
CTCTGAACTCTGAACTCTCATCCTTCATCACTCAGCTCAAAACTAAAAACTCTCTCATCCTCCCCCTATGACTCCTCTATTTTTCTCCCTCAATCTCTTCTCCAACGTCGGCGTCGTCGTCGGGATTGGCGCAGCAGCATTCATCCTGCTCACCGTCGCTCTCATTCTGAGTTGGTACAAAAAGGTCCCACAGGGCAAGGCCATCGTGCGCACGGGCGTCGGCGGCATCAAAGTGAGCTTCAACGGCATCCCCGTCATTCCCGTCTTGCACCGCATGGAATGGATGGACATCTCGATCAAAAAGGTTGAGATTTCCCGCACCGGCAAGGATGGCCTGATCTGCAAAGACAATATGCGGGCGGATATCAAAGTCGTCTTCTTCGTGCGGGTCAATCCCATGCCAGAGGATGTGGGCAAGGTGGCGCAAACCATTGGTGTAGAGCGTGCCAGCCATGAGGACACCTTGAACCAACTCTTCGAAGCCAAATTTTCAGAGGCCCTCAAAACCGTCGGCAAGCGCTTTGACTTTGTGGACCTCTACGATGCCCGCGAACGCTTCCGCCAAGAAATCCTCAATGCCATCGGCCCCAATTTGAATGGTTATCACCTCGACGATGCTGCGATCGACTACCTGGAGCAGACGCCGCTGCAATTCTTGCAAGACACGAATATCCTCGACTCGGAAGGCATCAAGAAGATCGCCGAGCTCACTGCCACGCAGCACATCGAGGCGAATAAATTCCGTCGCCAAGAGGAAATGACGGTCACCCAGCAAAACGTCGAGGCCCAGGAGACCATCCTACAACTCAACCGCCAATTGGCTGAGAAGCAACAGATCCAACTGCGCGAGATCGCCGCGATCACTGCCCGCGAACAAGCAGAAACCAAGAAGATCCAGGCCGAGGAATTGCTACGCTCAGAGAAGGCCCGCATCATCGCCTCAGAGGAAATCGAGATTTCTGAGCAAAACAAGTTGCGCCAGATCATCGTCGCCCAGAAGTCCAAGGAAAAGACCGAGGCCGTCGAGACCGAGCGCGTGACCAAGGAGCGTGATTTGGAGGTGAATGAACGCCAGCGTGTCGTGAGCCTCGCCCAGATCGACAAGGAAAAATCCCTCGAGGTCGAGAAAAAGAACATCCAAGAAGTCATCCGCGAGCGCGTCGTGGTCGAGAAGGCCACGGTCGCCGAGGAGGAAAAGATCAAGGATACCCGCGAATTTGCCCTCGCCAACCGCGAGAAGCAAGTCGCCATCACGGCTGCCGAGAAGACCTCGGAGCAAGCAAAAATCACGCTCGTCGTGACGGCGCAGGCAGAGCGCGACTCTGCAACCATCATGGCCGAGAAAAAATTGATCGAAGCCGATGCTTCGCTCAAGGCCAGCATGCTCGACGCCGACTCGATGAAGAAACTCGCAGAGGCCAAGGCCTCGCAAGAAGCCAGCAGTGGCATCGCCGAGGCCCAAGTCATGGAGGCGAAGGCCGGCGCCCTCGAGCGCCAAGGCGCCGCCGAGGCCAAGGTCATCGAGGTGAAGGCCATGGCGCAATCCAAGGAAATCGAATTGCGCGCCCAAGCCCAATCCAAGGAGATCGAACTCAAGGCCGAGGCCAATTCCAAGGGCATCGCGCTCAAGGCAGGCGCCGACGCCAAGGAAATCGAACTCAAGGCAGCCGCCAATGAGATCGAGGGCCTCAAGCAAGCCAATGTCTTGGAAATGACCGCCCTCGCCACCGCAAAAGGCAGGGTCGCCAATGCCGATGCCACTGAGAAACAGGGCCTCGCCGAGGCTCACGTCATCGAGGAAAAACTCCTCGCCGAGGCCAAGGGCATCGAGTCCAAGGCCGATGCGATGAAAAAACTCGACGGTGTCGGCAAGGAACACGAAGAATTCAAGCTGCGCCTCGCCAAGGACCGCGACGTCGAGCTCGCACAGATCAATATCCAGGCTTCGATCGCGCAGGCCCAAGCAGCCGTGCTCGCTGAGGCCCTCAAGAGCGCCAAGATCGACATCGTCGGCGGCGAACAGCAATTCTTTGATCAGATCATTCGCAGCATCACCCAAGCCAAGAGCATCGACCGCCTCGTGGGTGGCAGCAATGTCCTCACAGACGTGAAAGACAACCTGCTCGATGGCGAAGGCGGCAACATTGTCGAGAAAATCAAAGGCATCGTGAGTTCACTCGGCCTCGGCAGCGACGACATCAAAAATCTGAGCATCGCCAACTTGCTCCTCCAAGTGAGCAGCAATACCGACGACAAAAGCCTCAAGGCCACGCTCGCCAAACTGCTCGAAGCCGCCAAGAAGGCCGGCATCGGCAGCCAAAGCGCTGGCATCCTAGGCCTCTAAGACCTTTACCGCAGAGGGAATCACGGCGAAGCCAAGATTCCCTCTGCCTTGATCGCCCAGCCAATTTTCCATTTTCAATTTTCCATTGTCAATTGTCTTCATGGCCGAATCCCCGGAACAATTAGAAGGCGGCACCTACGAGATCATCCGCAACCGGATGCTTGCGCAGGCGAGCGACTTGCGCACCCGGCTCGGGCAGCTCAACGAGGCCCGCAAGGACGTATTTGGCGCGATCGACTTCGCCATCACCGGCACCGACCGCATCACGACCGACAACAATTGCGTGGCGGCCGACATCGTCGCCATCGGCGGCAGGACCCTCTTTGGCTACAACGTGCAGATCGGTTTGCGGGCGGAGTCCAAACTCAGCGACGTTTTCAGCCTGTTTCGCTTTGCAGACGGGCATTTTGCAGCGGAGCCGCTCGACCTCATCAGCGACCCGCGTTTCATCGAGGACTTCAAAAACCTCTTCAAATACTACCGCGACACCGTTTTCATCAAGTTCAGGACGATCGGCATCCACCTCTTCATGGTCTTCAAGATTGGCAAGGTGGACACCGACATCAAGGCCTTCCGCTGGAAAATCATGCCGGATGAGACCTTGCAATACGTCGACGGGCGCAGTGAAACGGAGCTGAAAACCCCTGAACAGCAAGAATTTCGGTGGACACGTGCCAATCGCGAGATGCACCGGCCGGGCAAGAGCCCGCACATCAGCATTTTGGACCGAATTTTTGTGGAGACCATCGGCGGCACACTCACAATCAAGGTCGAGGACAATACGAGCACCGGCCAAGGCATCTACGAAGAGACGGTCTTGGAAAAAGAGCAGGGCTTGGACGATGCCGAGATTCTGTTTGCCGACTTGGGGAATATCATTGTCCTGAAAATGAGGCCCTTCCAAGAAAAGGACTTCAGATATATTGCGTTCAATGAAAAGGTGCAAGAGGCGCGGCGCATCGACGCCATCGGCAACAGCTGCGTGTTGTTGCCCGACGACCATGGCATCATCTTTTCGAATGGTTATTATTTGCAGACGGGCGAATTCAAGCAGTTTGAGGCGGGCGAGCCCAATATGCAATTTGAAAAACGCCTCCACAGCCCCAATGGCGAAGATTATCTTTATGTTTTTTACAATCAGACAAGCGGCAACCATGTCTTGTTGAGCTACAACATCATTGCGCAGCAGGTCGAGACGCCGATCTTGTGCCATGGCTACACCTTGTTTGAAAACGGCCAATTGGTCTATTTCAAGTACGAGGAAGAGCCGCGCAAGAATCACGCGATTCAAATTTGGCAGACGCCCTACACCGCAGCCGACTTTGTAATTGCCTCGACCAAAGACGATTATCTCTTCAAAATCGGCAACAAGGATATTGTGCGGGCCATGGCCCAATGCCAAGAAGTCCTGACACTTCTCAATAAATCGGATGCGTATGCCGGCCTGTATTATGATTTGGTGAAGCTCACGGGCGACATCATCGACACCTATTATTGGCTGGGAAAACCTGAGACTTTTGCGACGGATGTGCCTTTGCGGGAAATCCGCAGCAGCGCGGAGGCCGCGATCCAGGAATTCGACAAGGTCTTGCGCATCCGCAGGCACACGCAGACCGAGAGTACACGGGTGCAGACGGGCGCCAGGGACCTCATCAGTTTGATCAAGCGCACGATCTTTGAGAATGTCAATCAATTCGTCACGAGCCTCGCAGGATTGCGCACATGGCGCGGCGAGGTCACGACGCTCAAGGAATTGCGCTATGTGGATATTGCGATCGTGGAAGCCCTTGAAAAAGAGCTGACTGAAGAGAGCACCCGCCTGAGCCAAAGCTGCGTCGAATTCCTCTTGCGCGACAATTCCCTGCAACCCTACGTCGAGAAAATCAATTCCCAACGCGCCGAAATCTCGAAAGTGAAAACGGCGACGGAAGCGGCGGAAGTCGAGAAAAACATCGAGGCTGCCGCGGGCGAATTGGAAATGCTGATTGAGATTGTGAGCAATCTCAAGATCAGCGACGCTACCCAAACCACCCGCATCATCGATCAAATCTCCACGATTTATGGAGAATTGAACCAAGTGCGAGCGGCCCTGCGCCGTCAGAAAAAAGAGCTGATGGGCACAGAAGCGATTGCCGAATTTGCCTCGCAACTTAAGCTCGTCGAGCAAGCCGTCGTCAATTATTTGGATGTCTCTGATTCGCCTGAAAAATGCAGCGACTACCTCACCAAGTTGATGGTGCAGATCGAGGAATTGGAAGGCAAATTCAGTGAATACGAGGACTTTATCGGCAAGATCGCTGAGAAGCGCGAGGAGATTTACAATGCCTTTGAAGCCCGCAGATTGCAGCTTATCGAGGGCCGCAACAAGCGCGCATCGGCACTCTACAAAAGCGCCGAACGCATTCTCTCGGGCATCAAATCTCGCGTCGCGACCTTCAATGATTCCAAAGAAATCAACGGCTATTTCGCCAGCGATTTGATGATCGAAAAGCTCCGCGAATTCGTGATCCAATTGCAGACCCTCGACGACACCGTAAAGGCCGAGGACCTGCAAAGCAAGGTCAAAGTGATCCGCGAAGACGCCCTGCGGCAACTCAAAGACAAACAAGAATTGTTTGTGGCCGGGGAAAATGTCATCAAGCTCGGCAAGCATCAATTCTCGGTAAACGTGCAGGCACTCGACCTCACGATCGTGCCCCGCGACGACGCGCAATATTTCCACCTGACCGGCACCAATTTCTTCGAGAAGATTGAAAACGCCCAATTTGAGGCGACAAGGCCCGTTTGGAAGCAGGAATTGGTCTCGGAGAATGAAGAAGTCTACCGGGCGGAATACTTGGCCTATTGCTTTTTCATGGCCTTGGCGAAGGGCAGCGACAAGCAGGCCGTCGCAGCCTTTGCAAAAATGAAAGCTGATGCGCAGCTCGAAGCCTTGCAGAAATTCATGGCCCCGCGCTACCAAGAAGGCTATGGCAAAGGCGTCCACGATCACGATGCGCTCATTCTCCTGCAAGCCCTCAGCAACCTCCACGCCAACATCGAATTGTTGCGCTACCTGCCCGAAGTGCGTGCCTGCGCAACTCTTTGGTGGACAGCCTTTGCGGAAGATGAGCAGCGCCAAATCCTGGAACGCCGCATGAAGGGCATGGGCTATATTATGCAGGTCTTTCCCGACAGCAGCGACTTCGGCAGATTGCGCGACGAGCTGGAAATGGACATCGCAGGCTATTGCAAGGAAACGCAGCTATTTGCGGAAAATTTGGCGCGAGATGCCGCCGATTACCTCTTCCATGAAATCTCGCAAGGCGACCAATTTGTCGCAAGTCCCGAAGCGCAAAGCATCAGCCATGACCTGCTCGGCTACCTCAAGGACAAGAACATGCTGAAGGCTTATCAAGCGAGTTTGCAGCAATTGGAAAATACCCGGCGCGGGCGCTTCGAGCTCCTGCGCTCTTGGGTGCGCGCCTTCGTGCGCGAGCGCAATGTGCTTGATGGCGAGGACTATGTAGATGAGGCGGCAATGATTTTGTTCGCCGCTGGCAGCGACAAAAAAGTACGCGGCCTCAGCGTGAGCGTGAAGGCAAGCCTCAAAGGCTTGCGCGGCGAACATGACGTGATCGGCGAAGGCGGCACGTATGCGCTCGATTACAACCACTTCATGCACAAACTCGGGCGCTTCACCACCCAAGTCGTCCCCGCTTATGAAGGCTATGGCGCCCTCAAAAAACAACTCAGCGATGACTTCCGCCACGACCTGCGTCTCAGCGAATTCCAACCCAAAGTGCTGAGTTCATTTGTGCGCAATAAATTGATCGACGAGGTGTATTTGCCGCTCTTTGGCGACAACCTCGCCAAACAAATCGGCACCGTCGGCGAAAACAAGCGCACCGACCGCCAAGGTATGTTGCTGCTCATCAGCCCGCCCGGCTATGGCAAGACGACCTTGATGGAATATATTGCGAACCGCCTCGGCCTCATCTTCGTGAAGATCAACGGTCCCGCGCTCGGGCACGACGTCACCTCGCTCGACCCCACGCAAGCGCCCAACAGCGCCGCCCGCGAGGAGGTCAATCGCCTGAATCTCGCTCTCGAGATGGGCGACAATATTATGCTCTACATCGACGACATCCAGCATTGCAACCCTGAGTTTTTGCAGAAATTCATCAGCCTTTGCGATGCCACGCGCAAGATTGAGGGGCAATACAAGGGTCGTTCGCGCACATACGACCTGCGCGGCAAGCGCGTCTGCGTCGTGATGGCCGGCAATCCCTACACCGAGAGCGGCGACAAATTCAAGATCCCCGACATGCTCAGCAACCGCGCCGACACCTACAACCTTGGCGACATCATCGGCGACACCGCACATTATTTCCAGCTCTCCCTCATCGAAAATGCGCTCAGCAGCAACGCCAGCCTGCAAAAAGTCGCACAGCGCGGCCACAAGGACATCTACGCCTTCCTCCAAATCGCCGAGCGCGGCAGCCAAGAAGGCGCCGACCTCGAGGGCAATTACAGCCCCGAGGAAGTGAACGAAATCGTTGGCGTGCTCAAAAAACTCATGGTCGTGCGCGACATCCTCCTCAAATGCAACGAGGAATACATCCGTTCGGCCGGCATCAGCGACGACTACCGTACCGAGCCCAGCTTCAAGCTCCAGGGCAGCTACCGCGACATGAACAAGCTCGCAGAGAAGGTGATCCCGATCATGAACGACCAGGAACTCCTCGGCCTCATCATGACCCACTACCAAAGCGAGAGCCAGACCCTCACCACCGGCGCCGAAGCCAACCTCCTGAAATTCAAGTCCATGACCGGCCTCATCAAAGCCGAGGAAAAGGCCCGCTGGGAAGAAATCAAGGCCATCTTCATGAAAAAACAAAAGATGATGGGCCTGGACGGCGGCGACCGCATCGGGCAAGTCGTGGCGAGCTTGCAGGATCTGGTGGATGCTGTGAAGGGGGGCGGGAAGTTGGGGAAGTGATGAAATGACCATCCTATTGCCCGTGACGGTTTTACTCACTATTTTTGCTTGCTCGGCTTTGTTGTGCCGACTCATTGATTGATCGCATTGCGCCATGGAAATCGAGATTAAGAATTTTGGCCCTATATCATATTTGAAATTTGATCTGTCGAAGGACATTCATCTAATTTATGGGAAGAATGCGATTGGGAAGTCTTATGCGACTTATTTGATCTATTGCTTTCTAAAGACCCTCAAGCAAACTGGTAGGCAATTGGAACTATCGCTTATTCAGCGTGAAAAATGGCAATCATATGAGGCAATGTTCGCAGAAAAACTGGCGTTGCTGAAGGGTTCAGAGAGAATTGATATTACCGAGATTGCAAGAAAGATAATCCTGGATCGACTTCGTGATGCATTTTTGCCGATGCTCCAAAATTCACTATCAAACACCTTCAATTCGATCCTCGGACTCAATAATCAATTTTCCAAGAAAAATTTCGAGATTCGTTTTTCAAGGCAAAATCGATACATAAAGATGGTAATCTCTAGTGAAGAGAATGGCGATTTAGTTTTGGGAATCGACTGGGGAGGACTCAAATTCGAAATTGGCAAAAACAAACCTGATTACTTGTTATTTTCGTTATTTATGGGAGAAACAACTATTTTGGACCATGAAAATGAGGTAGATTTTGTTAACGATGTAGGTCATCATATTGAATTGATTGCTCTCTCCTGGTTTTCATTGTGGACAGACTCTCCTATTAAAGATATCTATTATCTTCCAGCTAGTAGATCAGGTCTTTATCAGGCGCTCAACGCATTTACTCCAATTATTGCTGAGCTTACTCAAAATCGGTTTTTCCTTCAGAACAAGAACATTGAATTGCCGTCTCTCTCGGAACCACTTGCTGACTATTTCATAGACTTGTCTACAGTCGACCAAAAATATGATAATAGAACCTTCGAAGAGGCGTTGGATTTTTTGCAAGTTGAAATCCTAAACGGGGAGGTAGAATATGACGATAAAAGAAAAAAGATCATTTTCAAACCTAAGGGAACGAACCTTCAGTTGAATCTATCTGATGCATCATCAATGGTCTCTGAATTATCGCCACTCGCTATTTATTTGAAGCACATTTTCAACCACAAGTATACGGGAGCGACTCCACTAGATGATTTCATAAATTCCCATCGAGATCCAAATTCACAAGCGAAAGGCTCCGACATCCTCTTCATCGAAGAACCCGAAGCCCATCTCCACCCAGAAGTGCAAGTCCTCTTGGTAGAATTGTTTGCCATGCTCTCCAAGCAAGGCATCAAAATATTCATGACTTCGCACAGCAATTACATGTTCAACAAACTGAACAATATGCTAATAGGCGGAGAATTGGACGAAAGCAAGGTTGAGGTGTACCATCTCATTTCTTCTCCAGAAGGCACGATTCGAAATGCGAACATGATGGTTTCCAAGGAAGGCATCGAGGATGAGAATTTTCAGGAAACTTCCGAGAAATTGTACATGGAAAGGATGGCTTTATTGGAAGCGCAAAATGATCGATAGAATCAAAAAACATCCCGAATTGTCGAAGTGGATCGTGGCCGACTGCTGCGAAAATGGGGTTTGTGTTTCATTCAGTGAAGACATCGACTTGGGTTCGGTGGTTATCCTGAAGGTGGATGACTACTACAACTCGCTCCGTATTGAAAAACGGCCCAAATCGATCGACTGCTTGATCGTGCGCAAATGCAAGGGGCTGGGATTTGGACTGACGCTTGTCGAACTCAAGGACATTTCATCGATCGGGCATTACAGCGTAAAGGACATCAGCGACAAATTTAGCAACACCTTGTTTGATTTTATCGGGCGAGAATTCAAGGAAGAATTGTTGCGCGACTTCAATGACATCAAGCTTTATTTTGTATCCAACATTGAAGTACACAAACGGGATCTTGGGCTGAAAATGGAAGCTTTGATCAATTTGCGGTTCAATTTCCAAGGCAAACGACTCATGATTTCCCCGATGATGCCGACGCCTACGATCAAGAATTGCTACTGACCCTTTTTGTTTTCCTGTGCACGGTCGTCTTTGCAATCTCGGTCGGCACAATTTTTCCTGATACGCGGTTGGCGTAGGCGTGGGTGAATTCGGCGCCGAAGAAGACGATCATGGACGAATAGGAGGTCCACAAAAGGATCAGGATCACGGATGCTGCGGCGCCATAGGTGGTGCCGGGATTTGCCTTGCTGAAATACAGGCCGAGGGCAAATTTCCCGGACTCAAATAATAGGGCCGTCACCGCTGCACCGATCCATACATGTCGCCATTCAATTTTTGCATCCGGCAGCACCTTGAACAGCAATGCAAACAAGAGCGCAACGATTCCGAAGGAGAAAAGCGCATTCATGCCTTGCAACAGCACATGAAAAGAGGACGAAAAGTGATCGGTCAGCCAAGTACCAAAAGCGGAAAGTAAGGCGGAAACCACCAAAGAGACGATCAAAATGAAGGCAATGGAAACAATAATGCCATACGAAAAGAGGCGGACCTTGATGATTTTCCACAAGCCAGACTTGGTAGTCGTGGCCTTGACTTCCCAGATTCGATTGAATGATTTTTGAAGTTCTGCAAACACACCGGTAGCGCCGACCAAAATCGTGGCAATGCCGATGATGGAGGCCCAGAGTGAATTCCCTTTTTTGCTTGCGGTAGCAATCATCCCTTGGATTTGCAGTGCGGTGTCGTGCCCCAATGTACTTGCGATCTGCGACGACAATTTTTCATCTACTGCTTCCTTTCCAAAGAAATAGCTCGCCAACGTGACCACGACAACGAGCATGCCGGGCAGAGAAAAAATTGCATAATAGGCGATCACCGCACTCTCGCGAAACGGGTCTTTTGCCCACCAAGACTTTGATGTCCTTTTGAGGATGCCCCAAAGGGTCAGTAGATGTACTTTCACTGTTTTCGACCTTTGCTTGCGCAAAATTATGGGGAAGAAGCGGACTTGTTGTTATTGAATTCTTCCTAAAAGTTATAGAATTGACGGATTGGGGCAGTGATTCACCCGCAAGTGGCCATCAATTTTGCTGAATGTCCCTGAAATTCCTGCGCCAAAAGGTCATGGGAGCATGCGCGGGGCAATATTCTGGTTGGCGATGATGTACTTGCAATATCTCCTGCAAGCGAGGCTAATGATTGAATCAAGGCCGCTGTTTCAAATTGCTGAAAACTAGCCCCGTGAATCGAGTTTCACGTTCCAATATTTCCTCACATCCCCACCTCAAACCGTTTCACGATCGGCTTTCCGGTGAGGGGCGTGATCTTGAGCAGGTACATCGCAGCACTCAATTTCCCGCCGAAGGCTAGCTCGGCTACGGTGACATCTTCGGTCGTGAGTGATTGGCTAAGCACAACCTGGCCCAACAGGTCGGTGACCTCCATGGAGCGGATGGCTTGGCCAAAAGGCGCCTTGATGTTGAGGGTGGTGGAGGCAGGATTGGGCCAAATCGACCATGCCCCGGCGACGTTGCAGGTGAGGCGGTGGGACTTGCTGAGTTCGGTCTTGCCCCCGAGGTCGACTTGGCGCACCCTGAAAAAATTGGCAGACTCGGTGAGCGCGAAGTTGTAGCGGTTGCGACCAATGCCCTGAGACGGAATCCTGCCATCGGGGACATCGGTCCATTCGACTTCGTTGGCACTGCGCTGTACTTGGAAGTAGTCTGATCCTTGGGACTCGATGACGGTCCAAAACAGCGTGGCGTTGTCGGTCTCACAGCGAATGCCCTCGTCGATGAAGGTGACTGGCAATGGCTGATTGATCGGGCTCGCGAGGGTCCAGCGGTTGGAGAAGTCGTCGTAGCCGCTGTTTTCGACAAAATTGCTGGTGGTGTTGCGGGAGGTGAAGTTGCGGTAATACCAGGCAACGTTGTTGAGGCTATTGTAATGCTCCAATTCAGATTCGACCCTGCCTGCCAACTCTGCATCAAAATAGTACTGTCTGAGGGTGGCACCGAGGCCTGAATTGGTGGTAGGGATGATGTCGTAGTAGCGGTGGATGGAGAGGCCCGACGCGCCATCGGTCTGCTGCACGTGGCCACGGCGGATGGTGGTGGAGCCCATGTTCACCGCAGAGGTGATTTCGGCCCCGAGGTTGCCGGCGTTCACGGCTGCAGGGGCGTTGAGTGTGAGTGTTTTGATGATTTCGCCACCGGTAATGCCTGTGATGCGGTTGGTCTCGGTTTCCCCCACGATCTGCCCAGTGGCCGTGCCCAGTGTCACCAAGAAGGTGTTGAGTTCAAACAAGCCGCCGGCCATCGTGAAATTGTTGTCCACACTGATGTTTTGGGAGAGCAAGACATCGTTGGCGGATTTTTGCTGCGTGAGGTTGTAGAAGGCAGTGGTTGCTGTGCCACTGATGGTGGAATTGGCGGTCGTCGCGGTGCCCTCGATGCGCACGAGGCTGGTGGCGGGCGTGAAGGCTCCGTCATTTTGCCACCTGCCGTCGGTGACGACGATGCTTGGGCTGCCGCTTGCAACGACTTGGCCCCCGGAGCCGATCATGAACCCGCCTTGTGCATGGCTGCGTTGTGCGGATCCCATGAGGAGGACCAGGCCGAGGAGCAAGTAACATTTCGGGAAGATGGATGCCGAATTCATGAATGTTCTCATAAGACCGTGGATCACATGAAAGAATGCTTTGTTACCTCGGATTACTTCTGAGGAGGCGTGGTGGACGGCTCACCGACGGCCATGGGTTTCACCTCTACCGTCTCCAAAGGAAGCGGTGCAGGCTCGAATCGGGCGTCTGAGTTTCTGGATACACGTCCGCCAGGGAGTACCTCGTCGGCGCGGTTCCCGATCAGATGGTATTGAAAGGATGTGTTGCTGCTGCCATTGGC
>JANMIM010000753.1:0-4428 GCA_031375795.1 Bacteroidota bacterium | reverse complement strand
ATGCGCAATTGCCGCCGCAATTTGGCGAGCAATCCCAAGCTCTCCTTGCCCAACATGTCGGCCAAGGCTGCACGGTCGGGCAATTCCTGTGGTGCTTCGTCGGGCTTACCCCATATTTCCTGAAAATCCATCGCGGTAGGGTTCTAAAATTTCCGTCAATCTCTTTTTGATGCGGTGAAGCTTCACCGCTATATTGTTGGTATTGGTCGCTGTGATGCTCGCAATTTCGGCATGTTCATAGCCTTCGAGGTGCAGCAAAATGACCATACGATCCACTTCCTCGAGTTTGGTCATCGCCCATGTGAGCAATTCGCGGGCTTCGTAGGCGACCGAAGGCGGGGGCGTCAGCTTCTCAGGCTCTGGCAATTCCGACTGATTGCGCCGCCGCCGCTTGTCATAGGTGAGCGCCGTATTGAGCGCCACGCGGTACAGCCATGTCGAGAACTTGGAGTTGCCCTCAAACCGCTGCCAAGCCCCCCAGGCTTGGCAGACGATTTCTTGGTAGAGGTCGCGTCGATCCTCAGGATCATCCGCATACAGGCGAATCACCTTGTGGATGATCCCTGCATTGGGCTGCAGCAAGTCCAGAAATTTGTCTTGCTCCTGCTTGTTCATTTTCCTGTCACGGCCTCCACGGTATAACCTTTTGCACGGAGCAGGTGGATCAGGCCATCGTCGCCGGTGAGGTGCAAGGCGCCCACCGCAACAAACTGCGAACCTTTCTTGAACTGCTTGGGCAAGACGTCCATCCACCGCGCGTTGCGGTCGGTGAGCATCGCTTCCTGTCCACCAAAGGAATCCATCATCGAGGCACTCACAGCCGCCATTTCGTCGATGTTTTCGCTGCGCCAATTGTTGATGACATCCGCCGACAAGCGCCGCATGTCCTCCTTTTCACGCACCATTTGCGCCAATTCCTTGGCTTGCTTCTCGGGCGAATCCGTCTGATAGAGCAATTTCATTTGTTCATCAACCGATTCCAACGAGAGAATGTTTTTGCCCGATTTCCGGCCTTCGGCCACGAAATAGCCATCGAGCGGAGTGCCGTCTAATTCCTTGAGCCAAGGTGCGGCCTCCATGCTGTAGCTCATGCTCAGCATCAGGGAGAGGGTGATCGGCAGCACTTGCTCAAACATTTTTACGTCGTACCCGCTTGTGGTTTTGAGCTCATCCGCCAAAAGCCCGTAGTCGGTTTCGGCCATCAGTTCGGAGAGCTTGTGGTTGGGCATATAGGCCATCATCGCCGCCTTTTGCATCATGGATGAATCGAGTTCGACCTCGACGATCACGCCAGAACTGCTTTGAAACGCCTGCATGACCTTGCCCTCAGCAGGCAAAAAGCCCGAAGGCACCAAATGATAGGTTCCATACAAGTAAGACGACTTTTTTAATCCCTTTCCAGAGACTTTCCAGAGCAAGGACGTTGGGGAATTGTCGCTCTGGGCGTAGGAAACGGAGTGAAAAATGAAGGCAAAGAGAGCCACGAGCACCGCAGCACGGCGCAAAAACGCGAAATGATTTTTCATATTGATTTAACTTATTTGCCCCATTGGTAACCCGGGAGCTTCGATTCTTACAGGTGGAATGCAAAAAATTTGCATAAATATCATAAACAACTGATAATCATTTATTTATTTTCAAGATGCCTATCGCAACTTTGCCACTAGCCCCTTGTCAACCCGACGGCATTTTTGTTTACTGGCCATGAAGCCGATAAGCATATCTGCAAGCCATTTATGCCTATCTTGTCACCGACATGAAAAGAAAGCTTCGTGCATCGGCGGGTTTGGGAGTGCTTTTTGCAACTGGTTGCGAAAATCGTTGGCGTTGCCTGCAGGCATACATACCAACCGAAAGACTGACCAATAATATGAACATTTAACACAATATATTTGACAATGGCAGCAGGACTAAAAACAGGGCCGATTTTTTATCTGATTGGAACGGGAAGTTTGATGCACTCCTTCTTTTCAACAATTGCATACAGACTTGAAGACAACAAGTGGGGCAGTAAATTTCCCAACTTGATGAATGGACTTTACAAGGCGGCAATAGAGCCTGAAGAAAGTAAATGGGTTTTGGACGAATTGAAAATGATCAAACAAGAATTATCCAAACTCACGCCTGATAAGGTGATTTGGGACATTGACGATTTGGCAAAACAACCACCGTGGGGAGACAACATCGCAAATACAATAACCCATCTCGCAAACTACTTTGTAACAAGTGACGGAAGACAATTGTTGGATGTCTTTGAAAAAGCTCTGCAAACAAGTATCGACATTGGAAAACCAATCAAAATTCAATCCATTTAGGCTGATTGACAAGCGAAAAACCGGAGCAGGCAGCAGGTGTTTTGCATCAAACGGGCTGAAGTGAAAATTCACGTTGAGCTCTTCTATTGAGCGAGCTCAAAGGGGCGGAGCCTCTATGCTTTGAAATCCCACCCGAACGCAAAGCGAATCAAATCACCCAATCCGGTCCAGCGCCTCCATCAAGAATCCTCCGATGTTACGCGTCGCCACATCAAAGCCTATCCCGAGCAAAATGATCTTTTTGCCAGTCCCGGAATATTGCTGATGATAGCCTTTGGCCTTGATCTGCGCCATGGCCGACTCCGCGTCGCCGAGCTTAAACTCCACAATATAAATGTATCCCTCCGTGGTGACCACTGCGTCGATGCGGCCCACATTCGTCAAGACTTCGGCTTGGATATCGTAGCCCAAGAGCCGCAGCACCAAGTAAAACATGGTATGGTAGTATTTCTCGTAGTTTTCCATCCCCCCGTCATCTGCCGGCTGGATGGGATAGGCGATTCCTGCAAACAGGGACTTCATGGATTCCACAAAGGAATCCACTGCCCCCACACGCAGGTGGGCAGCCATGCGTAGCACGAGCGTGTCCGTTTTTTGCTCGCCTTTTTCTGAAAACTCGGCGAGTAAGTGTGCAGAAAATGCATTGGACACCTCCCGATTGGGGAAGTCGAGGATCACGGTTTGCGCGAGCTCGTTGAGCTTCTTGATCGTGAGATAGCCCGTCTGGAAAAGCAGTGGATTGATCTCCATTTGGGGGACATCAAACTTGCTGAGGGAGCGCAGGGAGATCTCGCTATGCTCCAAATCAAAGATGCTGTAATTTCGTGTCCTGATGAGTTTCATCAAGAAAGTCGGAGTTCCCGTGGCAAACCAATATTCCCCAAATCGATTGCTGAAGAACAAGTTGAGGATCGAGAATGGATTGTACACGTCATGTACACCGTCCCAAGAATAGCCATTGTACCAAGCCTTCATTTCGGCCATCACGTCGGGAAAATTGTCAGCCCACTTCTGCTCAAGCTTTTCCAAGTGCCCAGGGAAATAGTGCAAAATTTCCGCTTGTGTGTAGCCGAGCATTTGGCTGTAATTCTCGTTCAGGTTGATGTCATTCAGGTGGTTCAGGTCGGAAAAAATGGATACTTGACTGAACTTGGTGACGCCCGTGAGGATCAGGAATGCAATGTTTCGATCGTTTCCCTTGATCACCGAGTACATGTCCTTGAGCACCTGACGGTTCTTGTCAACCAGTGCGAGATCGCTGATGTTGTCGACGAGCGGCTTGTCGTATTCATCCACCAGGATCGCAACTTTTTTTTCCTTGCTCAGCAATTGGATCAGCTCCAACAATTGTCCAGCATTGGTGCGCTCGGTGAGTTCCACAGCGTAAGACTTTGCAATTGCCGCCAATTCAAGGCGTATCCCTTCCACCAAATCGGGGTCACGCTTGGAGATCTGGGTGAAATCCAGCAAGATCACGGGCCTCGGCTCCCAATCGAATTGGTCATGAATCCACAAGCCCTGAAACAGGTGGCGATTGCCTGAGAAGATCGCCTTGAGCGTGCTGATCAGGAGCGACTTGCCGAAACGGCGCGGACGCGAAAGGAAATAATACTTGCCTTCGTTGATCAAGCGATGGTAGTACTGTGTTTTGTCCACATAGAGGTAATCGCCCTCGATGAGCTCGGGGAAATCCTGAATGCCGATCGGAAGTTTTTTCAGTTCCATTGGACCACAAAGGTAGGGGTTGTGTAAAAAATCGGGGCGTTTGTTTCTCCTGATCTAGACACGAAAATGCACCTTCCACACCACCCAAAAAAGGCGACCCGTCTCCAGGTCGCCTTTTCCTATTCATCATTCGCAAAGCGAATCAATTCATCAAAAACGGTCCAGCTCCATCACCTTCGCCCACGCTGCCACGAAGTCCGCGACAAACCTGGCCTCGGAGTCCGATGAGCCATACACCTCGGCCAAAGCACGGATTTCCGGCTCCAGCGAAAACCCGTCAGGCGAGGGCTTTTTGTCGCGCCAGTAATTGATGGCCGACTCGATATCGGTGATGTGAATGCCAGCCATGTATGCGTTGCAACGGGTAAGTCAAATGGGGAGAGGGATG
>JANMIM010000690.1:0-1822 GCA_031375795.1 Bacteroidota bacterium | reverse complement strand
GTTGGGTCGCGAGCCTCGACTCGATGCGTGTGGGCCACGCCTCGATGTTGCTCGGCGCTGGTCGCGAGACCAAAGACAGCGTCATCGACCTCGGCGCAGGCATCGTCTTGCGCAAAAAACCAGGTGATCGCGTGGCCGCAGGCGACGTGCTCGCCGTGCTCTACGCCAACGTGGAAGCGAAATTTGAAGGGGCGGCTGAGGAACTGGCTGCGGGCTATGTGATTGGGGATGTGGAGGTTGCGGCAGCGCCGCTGGTGCTGGGGAAGGTGGGGTGATCCATACGCTTGGGAATCCCTGTCAGTGTGTCAAATGAAACAGGGAGGAAGGAATCCAAATTTGGTATTCATTGAATGTGGCACCTGTAGGCACAGTTGGTGGATCCTTGACCCAGCGATGCCATGTGACTCCTGCGCAAAAATCAAGTTGATTGAACGGCTCGAACCAGAAGCGAGGAGGGAAATCCAAGAACTGATCCGTCAAGGCAAAAAAATCGAGGCAGTCCATTTCCTGATTGCTAGATTGAAAATTGGCTTGGCCCTTGCAAAGGAACTCACTGATCATCCATTGATCAATCACTAGAAAAGTGCATTTATTTTGGGGGAAAGTAGGTAATGCAAGCCTCGATTTGTAGTAGGAAGCCTCAGATGTGCGACCTATATTGGCTCTACAATACGTAACAATTATGAAAAATTTATTGTTTTTTGCCTTTTTGATCGGATCGCTGAGCCTTGGGTTCGCGCAAACCGAAACGACCATCATCGGCCCTCGCCCCTACCGACACCTCAACTCAGTACAACTGGAATTGCTCGGCAGCGGCGGCGCGTATTCAATCAATTATGAACGAATTCTGCTCAATGGCCATATTTTTCAAACGGGAATAAGGTCGGGTGTGGGAATTACCGGCTCACCCTTCGGTTTATGGGAGGCGCCGGAAACACGCATTCCGATCCTCGTGAGCGAACAAGTCTCCTATGGGCGTCACCATCTCGAGGTCGCCGGCGGCATCACGCTGATGAATTCCTACAATTTCTGGATCCTGAAGCACGCTTCTTATGGCAACAAACTCTTCCCGATGGGGGCCCTCAGTGGCGGCTACCGCTATCAAAAACCCGAAGGTAGGCTCATTTTCAGGGTTGCTTACACACCGTTTTTTCGCTTGAAAAAAATCGATTGGTCGGCAACGATGGGAGACCCAAAATTGATCCATTCGTTTGGTGCCACGGTAGGATATGCATTTTGAGGAATTGAGAAATGAGAATTAAGAATTGACAATGACTGGAATTGTTCATTCTTAACTCTCAATCCCTCACATATATTTCTTCACCAACCAAATGATCACCAGCGAGATCACGCCGCCGCCGAGTATCCAGACCCAATTCCAGGTATTGCGCTCGGCTGAGGTCTCGCCTTGCATGCCAGGGAGGCTTTTGTCGCTGTCTGCGGTGAGCGCATCGGCATCTGCGGCACCGCAATCTGCAAAATGGTTCTTGAGCAATTCCCAATATTTGGCATTGCCGTTGTCGTAGCCGAGCGCCCAGATGCCCACGCCCGCGATGCCCAATGATTTGACTGCGGCATATTTTTCCGAGAGGCTACCAGACTGATCGATCCAGAGTTGTGTTTGTGGCTTGCCGGGCGCACTTGCCAGCCAACCCGTGACGCTGCTGCTGTCCCAGTTCAAGAATTCATTGGAATCGCGCGCTTCATATTGGCGGAGGAATACCGTGTTGCCCGGCCCTGTGGCCTTGGCAGGAATTTCAGCACTTGCGACCGGCCATTCGTAGCCATAATAGGGTACGCCAGCGAGCAATTTCCCCTTGGG
>JANMIM010000689.1:0-4700 GCA_031375795.1 Bacteroidota bacterium | reverse complement strand
GCCGAGCGCATCGAGACCTCGCGCACCTGGGACGACCTTGTGCTGCCGCACGAGACGGTGGCAGAGGTGCAGGACCTCCTGCAATGGATCAAGCTCGAGGGCGATATCATGGAGGGGATGGGCCTGCACGAGAAGGTCTCGCCGGGCTACAGGGCGCTGTTTCATGGGCCTCCGGGCACGGGCAAGACGCTGACGGCCTCGCTGCTGGGCAAGGCGACGGGGCGCGACGTGTACCGCATCGACCTGTCGATGGTGGTGAGCAAGTACATCGGGGAGACGGAAAAAAATCTCAAGGTGGTCTTTGACAAGGCGCAGTCGCGGGGTTGGATCCTGTTTTTTGACGAGGCGGATGCATTGTTTGGGAAGCGCACCGACGTGAGCGACTCCAAGGACCGCTACGCCAACCAAGAGGTGAGTTACCTGCTGCAGCGCGTGGAGAACTTTGACGGGATCGTGATCCTCGCGACAAACAACCGTGACAACATGGACAAGGCCTTCACGCGCCGCTTTCAGTCGGTGATCCACTTCCCGATGCCCGGTGCCGCCGAGCGCCTACTGCTTTGGGAGAAGGCTTTTCCCGACACCTATAATATATGTGATGCAGCCAACCTACCCGGCATCGCCGAGCGCTTTGAGATTGCTGGCGGAAACATCATCAATGTCGTGCGGCACTGTGCGCTGCGGGCGGCGATGCGCGGGGTGCCCACCATCGAGGAGGTCGATATTTTGGAGGGCATCCGCAAGGAGTACAAGAAGGCAGGAAAAATTATGCACTAGCAGTGTGGATAAGTGCCTGGACTGCCAAGGACTTGCTGATTTGTCTAGGTAAAGAATTGATTTGCTGCAAGCTGTGACGGTTTTTGGGACTTACCCACAAATGCCTCATGGCTTGGGCCATGAAGTGTCGATAAAAAATGTGAAATCATCGCTTGCATTTTCTGGAAAAACAATCTAGTTTTAGCCATCAACAAGGAACAATTCTTAGGCTTTATACAATAATGATCAACGACGCCCTCGACTTTCTTCTCAGTCAGCTGAATGAATATCTTCGCATGAAGACGGGGGAGGTGAACGTCGTCAAACTTCAGCGGCTCGTGACGTCACAGGGTGCAGACTACACCGAGGCCAACAAAGTGATCTTCCAATTGGTAAATATCGACGAGGAGCGTGTGGGGAAGGCACAATTGCCCATAGCACCGCCTGTAGGCAGCAACTTTCCCATCAGAAATCCGGAACTTAAACTTAACCTCTCGGTCATGTTCACGGCGATCGGGGATACAACCGCACCCGAGGATGCTACACCGGAGTATTTGATGTCTATACGGCTATTGTCTTTTGTGATTCGCTTTTTTCAATACAAGCATGTTTTCACACGGGAGAATTCGCCATCGATGCCTTCGACGATTGATACATTGATTGTGGAGCTGTATCCTGTGACCTTGGAGAATCAAAATTATTTATGGTCATCCCTCGGGGTGAAATACCGCCCATCTGCCGTGTACAAAGTGCGGCTCATCAGCGTGTTTGAGGATGCATTTTCGGACTTTGTGGGGACGCCGACCCAGATCGACCACCAACTTGGAAATACCTGAGCCCGATGAGCCGCATCTACAAACGATATACCGCAGTCAGTTTTGGGCATACCTATTATGATTCAAATATTTGTGCCGATCTGATGCTGACACCGACAGGTGATACAGCCCAATTGTTGCGGGGCTATCGGCTCTTGTTTGGTGCCAAAAATCGCAGTCAACCCAGCAAATTTGAAGTCTTGCGCGAGTTTGTGGACGACACAACGCCCCTGATCGATTTGCCTGCAAATCTGTTGTTACGGTTTGAAATCAGCCTCAGCAACAAGGATTTCGTGAACTTCACGATCCTTCCTGCCAAGCAACAAGATGAGATTTATTTACTGCGCAACACGCCCAGCAATCCGATCTTGACCTTGCAGGTGATGCGCTATGCCAGCGGTGGATTGCGACTCGATGGGCTCTCTGCAAACGAAATCGTGACGATCACGACACCATTTGGGAATTCGTTTACAAGCCAAGCATTCGAAGGCGACGCTGGCTGGGTCGCAAGCATCGATTTTGACAAATATCCCGCAGGGATCTTTCAAATCAACAGTTCGCTTGGCACACAAAGTGTGTATGTCGATGCACAGTTGAATGGCAAGGATTTGTTTGGAATCCTCCATTTGCAGCAGGGGGGAGGCAACACGATCGATGCCAAATATTCCTTTGAATTTCAGACGCAGGTTGCAAGATGGAAATATTTCGTGAAGCTAAGTGGCAACCATACCGCATGGGAATATGAGATCAATGCCCCCTCGGGATTGGATTTCGATCCCTATATATTTCCCGTAGTGCCACCGGGCCAGCTACCGACTGACGTTGGAAACATCCTCAGGACATTGTTGGGCCCTTCGGAATCCCTCGTGGGGTTCATATCCACCTCAGACATCGCATATCGCGATGTCGTGCGTTCTTCCATAGCGCTCAGGCGCAAATTGGCGCCCGGAGCCATTGGTTATCCGAGCATCACACCAGTTGTGGTCATGAAAGACCTGCCCAATCCCTCGCCCGGCTCAGCCACGGCGTCGGTAGTGGTGTCGGTCGGTCCGCCACTCTGATCGGCATAGATTTTTTTACATATTCTTAAACCCTTTAATTTCGAGCAGACAATGGATGCAAGAACACCCGGCGTTTATGTGCAGGAAGTATCAATCTTCCCCCCCTCGGTCACCTCGGTGGCGACAGCGATTCCAGCGTTTATTGGGTACACCGCCACCGGCGGCGGCAAGGTGGTCAGGATCACATCGATGAATGACTACACTGCCAATTTTGGTGGGCCCGCAAAATACATCAAACTCACGTTGGCGGGAACGACGGTCGATAACACGACCGTGGTTGCAGCCGGGACGGGAATCAACTTCACGATGTATTATGCGTTGCAAATGTATTTTTCCAACGGTGGCGGTCCCTGCTACATTGCCAGCACAGGCAATTATCCAGGATCGGTTGCCATCGCTGACTTCAATACAGCACTGGCAAATTTGGCTTTGGAGGATGAGCCGACTTTGATCGTAACGCCAGACCTCAGGCTGCTTGGAACAGCTCCTATTGCCTATACATTTCAAAACGATATTCTGGCACAATGTGCAAAATTGCAGGATCGTTTTGGAATCCTTGATATTTATGCACCAGGAGTCGATGCGAGCGCTGCGAAAGCCGGTTTCTGGTCAGGAATCGGAACACAAAACTTGAAATATGGCGCAGTCTATACGCCAGACTTGGTTACGACGTTGACCTATCCCTCAGAGGCGATTTACTTTGATGATACGACGACTGGTACCTTGTTTTCGCTGCTCAATACAAAAACACTTGCTCAGATTCAGGCTGATTCTTTGATTCCCGCAAATTCGTTGTTGGCCGGGCAATTCCTGACGATTGAAAAGCGAATGAATGCTGAATTGGCGAAATTGGTGATCACGCTTGCACCCAGCAGCTCGTTGGCAGGCATTTATGCAGCCGTGGATCGTAGCAGGGGCGTCTGGAAGGCTCCTGCAAATGTGAGCCTCAACAGTGTGGTCAAGCCAAGTTTTGTCGTCACCCACGACGATCAGCTCGACCTCAACGTGCCCACAAACGGCAAGGCCATCAACGCGATCCGCGCCTTTACGGGCAAGGGCATCCTCGTCTGGGGCGCACGTACGCTCGCTGGCAACGACAACGAGTGGCGCTATGTCTCGGTAAGGCGCTTGTTCATCATGGTCGAGGAGTCGATCCGCAAGGCCACTGAGTGGGTCGTGTTTGAGCCGAATGATGCGAATACTTGGCTCAAAGTCAAGACCATGATCGAAAATTACCTGGCCAACCTGTGGAAAGATGGCGCATTGGCTGGCGCTGTCCCCAAGGATGCATTCTTCGTCAAGGTCGGCCTCAATCAAACGATGACCGCACAAGACATCTTGGAAGGCAAACTTGTGGTGGAGATCGGTCTGGCTGCCGTGCGTCCAGCGGAGTTTGTGATCCTGAAATTCTCTCACAAGCTGCAAGTGTCCTGATTGGAAACCGTGTTTCAGGGTTTTTGAATTCGCATTTCTCACAATGCGATTGAATACCTGAAATTCACTCGAATAATATGGCAGAATACAAAACACCAGGGGTATATGTCGAAGAGATTTCGACATTCCCCGCATCAGTGGTGAGGGTCGAGACCGCAGTTCCCGTGTTCATCGGGTACACGGAAAGGGTTCCCGCCGAGTTCCTCAATAAGCCAATCAGGATCAAATCGCTGGTAGAATACCAATTGAGTTATGGCGGCGAGCCCACCACTGTTGGCCGCACGATCTCGGTCGCTGTGGACGCAAATGCCAAGCCGACGGCGGTGACTCTTGGATTGAGCTTCTACCTCTATCAAAGCCTACGGCATTTCTATGCCAATGGGGGAGGTGACGCCTACATTCTGAGTATTGGTACGTATGCGACGGCTCCTTCATCGGATGCAGATCGCAGGGATGCATTGATTGCAGCCTTGGTGCCTCTCAAGGTTACCGATGAACCGACCTTGGTATTGACACCCGACGCATTTGCATTTGTGCTTCCATCCGATCTTGGCGCGGTTCAGGTGAAGGTACTGGCGCATTGTGCTGCGATGCAAGATCGTTTTGGCATCTTGGATGTCAAGCCCGACCCAAG
>JANMIM010000636.1:0-2874 GCA_031375795.1 Bacteroidota bacterium | reverse complement strand
CGAACGGTTTTCATTCCTGGCATCCTGCCGCAGGGCTTTGACCGTCTGCCTCCGGCGTAAGCAGTAGAAATCTTCGATTTTGAGCGTTTTTGGCCGGAGGCAAATGGTCATTCCTCCTTCGGCAAGATGCCTCGGACTCTGGCAGCATTTCCGTTGGTCGGCCCTTCCCAGCGCTTTTGGGGAGGGCCGACCAACGGTTCACCTCTGGCCGACCAACGGTTCATCATCGACAACAAAATTTTCTCTAATTTTCCAGCATGACCAAGCGTTGTGCGTTTCCCAATTTGCGGGGCTGCCGTGTCGGCTTCATCCTCGCGTTTTTGTTTGCAGCCCTGAGCAGCCATGCGACTGTGCCCGTCGGTGGCATCAGCCCGCAGGCCACCGTGAGCGTGCTCACATGTGCGCCAGGCTCCGAACTCTACTCGATCTTCGGGCACAGCGCCCTGCGCATCCAGGATCCCGCCGCCAACCTCGATTGGGTCTGGAACTATGGCGTCTTTGAATTCAACACCCCCAATTTTGTCTTGAAATTTGCGCGGGGCAAGCTCAAATATTATGTGCTGAGCTATGGATACGCCGATTTCTACGAGGAATATGCAGCCGAGCGCCGGGCGATCCAAGAGCAGGTCCTGGACCTCACCGACCCACAAAAAAAGCGCATCTTCGACGCGCTCGTGCTCAACGAGCTGCCTGCAAACCGCTACTACCAATACGATTTTTTCTTTGACAATTGCTCCACCCGCGAGCGCGACGTGATCGCCAATGCCCTCGGAGCCGACCTGCGGTTCAGCCCCCTGCAACCCGACGACTACGGCACCTACCGGCAGCTCATCGACCCCTATTGCCGCAACGATGTCTGGGCAGATTTTGGCATCGACCTCATGCTCGGCTTGCCCACCGACCAGACCGCAGACCAAAAAGGAGCGACATTTCTTCCCGACGAGCTCTTCAAGGCCCTGAGCACCGCGCAGGTGAACATGGGCGGCAAATGGGTGCCTTTGGTGCGGCAGGAGCGGACTTTGCTCGACATTCCCCGCGCCAAAATCACATCGTTTCAATACGCACCCCATCTGCTGGGCTGGGGAATATTTGCCCTCGCAGCTGTGGTCACCTTCTTGGGATTCAGGGCACGCAAAGCCTACAGGGGCTTTGATGCATTGCTGTTTGTGGTGCTAGGCCTCTTGGGGAGCATCATGCTGCTGTTTTGGATGGGCACCGACCACAAGGCCACTTACCAAAACCTCAACATGCTCTGGGCTGTGCCGACCCATTTGATCTTTGGCTTCGCGCTATTGGTGCGCAAGTTCAAGGGCTTCTCGGATCGGTACGCAAAGGGCATGATGTTTTGGATGGTCGGATTCATGCTGACATTCTGGTTGTTGCCCCAAGGATTTCACGCCGGGGTGATCCCGATTGCCATGGCGGCCGCGACGCGGTTCATCTGGATGTGGTACATCGGGCGAATCAAGCCATCCTGAATTTCACGTTTCGAAATTTTTAATAAGTGTCATTGTGACACTTAATGAAAAAAATTTTAACTTGGCGCATCCCACAAGATTCCGCTACATAATTGATTGGTATGCAGATGAGGAAATTTACACTGAATATGATGCGCCTCTCGTGCCTGCTGCTGTGCATGCTCGCGAGTGCAGGATGGCTGGCTGCACAAAACGCCACGCTCTCAGGCCAGGTGCTCGATGAAAACAACGAGCCGATGATCGGTGCCACCGTCTTGCTGGAGGGCACGGCTTTTGGCGCGATGAGCGACGAGAATGGCAACTACACGATCAACGGAATCAAGCCCGGCGAATATGTCGTGACGGCCAACTACGTGAGTTACGAGCTGTTCAAGCAGGTGGTGACGCTCACGGCAGGTGAGAAAGCCATGGTCGACATCGCCATGAAGTTGAAGGTGCTCGACGATGTGATCATCGTCGGCTATGGCACCGAGCGCAAGCGCGACATGACCGGGTCGGTCTCCAAGATCACCTCACGGGAATTGAACGACGTGCCCGGGGCGAGCTTTGATGCGACGCTGCAAGGCAAGGCGGCAGGTGTGCAGGTGATCCAAAGCAGCGGCATCGCCGGTGCGGGTGCCAAGATCACCGTGCGCGGCTCGGGTTCCGTGTCGGCGGGCGGTGATCCGCTCTATGTCATCGACGGCATCCCGATCACCCAGGATCCATTCCTGAGCGCGGACCGCGGCGGCCAAAACAACAACCCCTTGTCCTCGATCAACCCTGCAGACATCGAGTCCATCGAGATCTTGAAGGATGCAGCCGCAGCGGCCATCTATGGCTCCCGCGGGGCCAATGGTGTGATCTTGATCACCACCAAGCGCGGCAAGACCGGCAAGCCGACCTTCAACCTCTCGATGCGCACCGGCGTCTCCCGCCCCGCCAAGCTCCTCAAGTTTGTCAACACCGACCAGTGGCTGCAGATGTACCAGGAGGCTTGGGAGAATGACGGCAACGTCGGCCAACCCAGCGTGCTGCCCGGCGGCTACACCGTCGACTCTGCCCGCGCAAACGGCACCACCGATTGGCAGGACCTCACGACCGGCACGGGCGTGAAGCAGGAATACAACCTCTCGATGAGCCAAGGTTCTGAGAAACTCAAAACCTACGTGGACCTCTCGATGATGAACAACCAGAGCTACCTCATCGGCAACAGCTACCGCCGCTACACCGGCCGCGTGAACCTGGATTGGAACATCCTGAAAAACCTGAAACTCGGCGTCTCGGCCTCGGGCGCTTATGGCCGCAACAACAAGATCGGCCAGGCTTGGGACGGCTCGCTGGGCATGGCGCAATCCAATGCATTGCCCTACTTCAACGAGGAGACCTCCAACAGTGCATTCGGCGGCGGCAACCC
>JANMIM010000971.1:0-3282 GCA_031375795.1 Bacteroidota bacterium | reverse complement strand
GATTGACTGCACGAGCGGAACGAGCAATGCTGCCGGGACGACGATCAATCTCACCTATGCCGTCTATACGACTGGCAGTGCCATCCCATCAGAGACTTGCACCGCTACACTTTCGAGATAATTGCCATGTGAATCGGCTAGGGGCGGCATCTTGGTGATGTCCCTAGCCGATTTTTTTGCGCCGCAGGGTGTGGCAGGCAAATGGATACGAAAGGGGAATGAGTTTGCGGAAAATCTTGGTAGCCAATATTTCGGAAGTTGGGTTAAACCGACTAAATTTGATCTCTTCGACAACGAATTCTTGAATCCTGAACCAATTTCGCGATGAAAAAATCCTATTTCCTCCTACTCGCGATGGCTTTGGTGCTGAGCGCCTGCAAGCCTGATGTCGAGGCTTGTTTCACTGCGACAACAACTCAACGTACGGTGGCCTTTTCCTCGGCATGTGCCATTGAAGCCGCTGCTTTTGAATGGGAGTTTGGCGATGGGGAAACCTCGATCAACGCGAATCCGGTTCATACTTATACTTCCGATGGCAATTTTGCTGTGACGCTAAAGGTAACCGACGCCAAAGGGCACCCGAGCACATTCTCGCAGGAAGTCGTGTGTTTGGCACCCAACTCAAAATTCACTGGCGTCTACCAAGGCAGTGCGCAATGCAATCCTTCTACATTCTTTGAAGACATCACTGCCGTACCCTCATCTACTGATCTCAATGCCGTGACTTTCTCCGGCTTTTTTGGGTCAAGTCGTTTGGTTGCAGCTAGGATTGCCGATGATGGTGTGTCAATCACGATTGCTCGGCAGGTTTTGGACATTGGTTTAAACGACATTTCAGGTAGCGGCACTGGCAATTCTTTGGGAACCAATATTACGCTCAACATTAACCTTCACCCTTCTGGATCTTCAACCGTGGTATTGCAATGCACTTATGTACTTACGCGATGAGGGCCTTTGTAGCATCGGCACGCTCGGAGCAGGCGAGCTTTGTACTTGAATTTGACTGAAATCGAGTATCCACTCAACAATTTCACCATGAAAAAATCCTATTTCCTCCTACTCGCGATGGCTTTGGTGCTGAGCGCCTGCAAGCCTGATGTCGAGGCTTGTTTCACGACCTCAGCCTCGGGCTTGACGGTCACGTTCTCGCCGAGCTGCTCCATCGAGGCCGAGGCTTGGTACTGGGAGTTTGGCGACGGGGAGACTTCGATCGCCGAGAACCCCACCCACACCTATGCTGGCCATGGCAATTATTCGGCGACATTGAAGGTGGAGGACAAAAGAGGCAAAAGCAATACCGTCACCAATTTTGTAAGCGCCTGTCCCCCATGTGCAAACGGCCAATGCGTGGACGGCTCCTGCCAATGTGCGCCGGGCTATGAAGGGGTCGACTGCAGTACCCCGGTGAATGCGAAGTTTTCGGGAAACTATGCGGCCACAGACAATGTCGTTTCTTTTGGACAATACACTTATGGGATGAACGTATATCCGGTCTCTGGCACCCTGAACCAAGCCAGGTTTTATGGTATTTGGTGGATCAACGGTTCCGCAGTGGCAAACATCGGCAACGATGGCCTGAGTTTTACGATGCCACGCCAACCTCTGACTGTAGATTACGACATCGAGCTGACGTCTGGGACGAGCAATGCGACTGGCACGTACATGATCTACAGCTACAAGATTTATCAGACTGGCAGCAGCGTTGTTTTTGAAGATTGTACGGGTTCAATCACGAGGTAGGATAGCTTAGGGCGTGATCGGCGTTTTCGAAGCTTCACTCTCCTCGGCCACAATGTACAGTGGCCGCTGCCGCGCATTTGCTCCGATGCGGGAGAGGTATTCGCCGATGATGCCGATGCCGATGAGTTGGATGCCGCCGATGAAAAGAAATGAAATCATCTGCGAGGCCCAGCCGGCTTGGTAACCCGGCGAAAAGAAGTAGGAGAGGAGGGCATAGACGATCAGCAAAAATGCAATCCCCGAGACCGCAAATCCCATGAGGGTGATGAACCGCAGGGGCGCCTCTGAAAATGCCGTGATGCCGTCGAGCGCAAAGCGCATCATCTTGGCGTAGGTATAACTCGTCTTGCCGCTCAGGCGCTCGTCGCGGTCATATTCCACAAACGTCTGCCGAAATCCCGCCCAGGCGATCTGCCCGCGCAGAAACTTGTTTTGCTCGGGCATGCGCTTGAGCACGTCGACCACCTTGCGGTCGATGATGCGAAAATCGCCCGTGTCGAGCGGGATGTCGATCTTGGTGAGGCGGCGCAGGATGCGGTAAAACAACTTGGCGGTCCATTTTTTCAGCACGCTCTCCCCCTTGCGCTGCCGCCGCCGCGCATACACGACCTCAAAACCCTCCTTGTGGCGCTTGTAGAGGTCCGCGATGAGCTCGGGCGGATCTTGGAGGTCGGCGTCGATGATCACGACGGCCCTGCCCAGGCAATGGTCGAGCCCGGCGGTCACGGCAATTTGGTGACCAAAATTGCGGCTCAGGTCCAGGTAGCGCACATGGGCATCTGCTGCCGCGAGCGCGCGCATCTGCACGAGCGACCTGTCTTGGCTGCCATCGTTGACCAGCACGATCTCGTAGCTCACCGACATGGCTTGCAGTACCTGCGTGAGGCGCTCATGCAGCACAGGCAGGTTGCCCTCCTCGTTGTGGATGGGCACGATGATCGATATGTCGGGCGTGGTAGCCATGGGGCCAATTTAGGATTTTTTTCTCGGTCGGGCGCGACGATCAATTGTGGGGCGCAAGGGTACGAAGAATTTGGCACCGGTTCGTCGGCCCTCCCCAAAACAATGCTCGGGGCCGACGAACGCGCAATTTGCTTCAAGATACGGCACCGCCGCATCGTCGATGGTCGGCCAATATCGTTCGTCGGCCCCCAAACAGGGCTTTGTGGAGGGCCGACGAACAGCATATTATCTTGGTCGGGCGCGACGATCAATTGTGGGGCGCAAGGGTATCGGCCGGCAGGGGGGAGATTTCCAAGGGCATATAGCGATTGTTGATCCAGACCAGATGCCCATTTTCAAAACGATAGACGTCGGTTCCTTTTTTGCGAATGAGCAATTTGTCGATCGTCACCACGGGTGGGAAGCGTTTCCATCGCGTCACATTCACTTGGATCGTATTGTTGGGATCGTGAATGACCTCCTCGCGTTCGCACAGGGCCCATTCGCCATCTAGCCGTTGGATGCTGTTGTTGAGGCTCTGGTATTGCCAGGTGATTTTTTCCGTGCCCTTCCATTCTTCCCAGCCGAGCTCGGTGAGCG
>JANMIM010000584.1:0-5480 GCA_031375795.1 Bacteroidota bacterium | reverse complement strand
AGGTTGCGGATGGTGAATTGGTCGAGCCAGACAAATCCAGACTCCTCAAATCGGCTGATCGAGGCGATGTGGTCGATCTGCGTCTGCTGATTTTCGCGGAGGTAATGCAGAATTGCACCTGCGGCAATGACCCCGGCGGGTTCCTTTTCCAGCCCAAATCCCTTGAGCGACTTGGTACGGAAATGCCCCTGCAAGGTCGTCTGCGCATAATCCGTCTGAAACACCCAATCCTCGACACGGGTCATGTAAAACTTCTCCCCGATCTGCTCCTTGAAGATCCGCATATCCTTGCGGGGCACCAAGACCTCGGCGGGCTTGAGCGTATTCATCAGCTTCTCGGCCTGCTGCACGGTCCCTGATGAACAGAAAAATTCGCCCGTGCTCACTTCGACAAATGCGAGGCCGACTTCCTTGCCATCAAAATAGACCGACGCAAGGTAATTGCTTTCCTTGCTGTCGAGCATCTTGTCGCTGAAGGCCACGCCAGGCGTCACCAATTCGGTCACGCCGCGCTTCACGATGCCGATGGCCGTCTTGGGATCCTCCAGTTGATCCACGACCGCCACCCGTTGGCCAGCGCGCACGAGGCGGGGCAGGTAGCTGTCGAGGCTGTGGTGGGGAAATCCCGCGAGTTCCAAGTCCGTGCCGCCGTTGTTGCGGCGGGTGAGCACGATGCCCAGGATCTCGGCGACCTTGATGGCATCCTCCCCAAACGTCTCGTAAAAGTCACCCACGCGAAACAGCAGCACCGTGCCCGGATGCTGTTGTTTGATGGCATTCCATTGCTTCATCAAAGGCGTTTCCTTCGCCTTGTTGTCGTCCTTGTCTTTCAATTCCGTATTGCAGCTTTATTGGCGCATGCAGCAAAGCGCAAATATCGGCGAGGCTGTGTGCATCGCCTTGCAGGAATTATCAACGAAGGGTGGGAAAAGGTGGATTTAGGTAGTAGGTAGCAGGTAGTAGGTCCAGCTGAACCTGCTACCTGCTACCTGCTACCTGCTACCTACTACCTATCCAAGCCCTACTGCTTCAAAGCCCGCTCCTCGGGCCATATCGCATCGCTCTCGCCCTTGGCCATGTCGGTGAGGCTGTAGCCTTTTTTCTTCCATTCTGCGAAATCGATCTCAAACGATGCCGTATCTGCCTTGTCGCCGGTTTTCAGTTCACCGATCTCGGCTTTTTCATGAAATCCCTCCTGGGTGATGTGGGTCGTGATCGCGGTGACCTCCATCGTTTTGGGATCGATCACGAGGGTATGATTGCCTTGTGCCACGCTGCTGCCAAACTCAATGTTGATGGCGATTTTCTCGGTGCTGCCCCCGATTTGCACGGGCTCGGCCGTGAGGTCCAACCGTAGCAACCTGAAGGCCATGACCGCTGCCGGAACGATCAGCGGATCATAGAACCGCTTCTTGATGCGCTTGCTGCGGTGCATGATTTCCCATTCATAGACGCCATCGCTCACCAATTCGCCGTCTGTCCAGGTGAAATGAAACTTCTCTCCCTCGATCACAAAATGGCCCGTGGTGGACTCGCCATTTTGTTTGCTCCAGCGCACCTGACCCGAAAATCGATCCTTGCCCGCAAACTTATCTTGATAGGCCAGCATCAAGTGCACGGGATCCAAGGCCTGCGCCACACAAGCGACGACAGGAAACAACATCAGTAAAAAGAGTACCCACTTTTTCATTTCGCGAATGTATGCTAACCCTTTAACAAGTCCCATGCCAGAAATACACAATTGCTCTAGTAAAAGTAGTATTTTGAGTACGATTGGGAGTGAAAAGTGAATAGTGAATAGTGAATAGTGAATAGTGAATAGTGAATAGTGAAAAGTGGATATGATGAACGTTCTGAGTTTTGCTTGACTCTGCGGACCGGCGCCTGTCCCGATCAGAGATCGGGGCGCTCTCTGCGGTTTAATCTTCAGCAGTTGGCTTTACCTTGCGCTGCGTCGGGTTTCAATTTCAGCGAATGGCCTACGAAGTTCCGTGAAAAGAGTGCTGCATTGGGCTGAATGTCCTAAATTCGGGGTTTCCTTTTTGGGGAGAATCATTGGCAAAAATCGGTATCGCGGTGCGCAAATTAAAAATGGATGAGCTCGGGCGAAAGAGCCTGGAGGAGTACAAGGCTGCAGACAAGCACAAGCTCGTGGTCGTGCTCGACGACATTCGCAGCATGATCAACGTCGGTGCCGTTTTCAGGAATTGCGATGCGTTTCTCGTGGAGAAGCTCTATCTCTGCGGATACAGCCCTACCCCGCCCCACCGGGAGATCAGCAAGAGTGCGCTGGGCGCCGAGGAAGCCGTGGATTGGGAGCATGCCCCGGACATCGTGACTTTGATCGCAAATTTGCAGGCCAGCGGCTACAAGATCGCGAGCATCGAGCAGACCGAAGGCAGCATCGCACTTCAGGATTTTGTGATGGGAGACGATGAAAAATGGGCGATCGTGATGGGAAATGAGGTCGACGGCGTGAACCAAGCCGTCGTGGCGATGAGCGATGTCGTCTTGGAGATCCCGCAATTTGGCACCAAGCACAGCCTCAACATCGCCGTGGCCACGGGCATCGTGCTATATGCACTCGTGATCGGCTAGAGGGTCGCGATGGCGGTCTTTTGGAGCCACTTGCGCAGCAATGTGTCGTTGTCGACACGCCCTAGCACAAAACGCTTGCTCTGTGCGAGGACCTTGGATTTCAGGGCGACTTCGTGCACGACGACGGCGGGGTCGCCATAGGAGGCATGGATGAAATCCACGGAGTGGGGGCCATTTGAAATGAAGCCAGTGTGGATGTCTAGCCCTACGATGTAGAGCCCCTTGGGCAATTTCCCCATTCGATTCACCAACTCAGGCACATCGATGCCCCCGTAATCCCGTATTTCGGCAGCGGGCACGAGCGTCTGGATGATCTTGAGCGAAGCCTGCTGTGCCAGCTTGGCGCGCTCCACGCCAAAGCCCGCATCCCGCAACACGGTCGTCACAAAGTACCCGCAGGCTATCTTGCCCTCGCGGGGCTTTTGGGTCACGCCGTTGAAGTCCCAAGGTGTGCCCATCCAAGCAGGCAAGAGCTGCTTGGCGATGGCATCCAGGATGAGCTTGCGGGCCGAGGCCACCATTGCCGTGCGCTTCTCGGCATTGGCGGGGGCATAGCGCGCGGCCATGGAGTCGCGCTGCACAAGCAGGCGCGCTTTCACCTGCTCGTAGCTGGGTGCCGGCGTGGCAGCCACCCGACCGGTGAACAAAAGCAAAGACAGGCTTGCGAACAAGACTGTCTTTGCGAAAAAAGATCCTAAAACAACCAATTTCTGATGTATTCTCATGGACTGGGGTTGCCACCCTCATTCTGCAAGGCCTTCCTCCCAAGGATCGCTACCGATCAGCGCATTCTTGGAGTCGTCACGCAGCGCCTTGATGATGCCGTCGCTGATCTCCTCGTTGTTGAGGTTGCGCAAGGTGCCTTTTTCGCGCTTGAAACCTAGGACGATGATGCGGTACAGCACACGCTCCAGGTTGCGGTAGGCGTTTTCAAAGTAGTTGCGTTCCCTCACCTTGGCGAGCTCAGCGCCCGGCAAGATCTGGAAATAGCGGCAGATGGGTGATGTCGCGTTGAGAATGGAGGCGATCAAGTCGCTCACTTTCATCAACTGCTCTTGCACCCAGTTCACGGCCAATGTAAATGGGCCGTGGGCAAGGATAGATTCATGAAGGAGGCGTGACACGCCGTCGACTTCATCGGGATCAACCGCGATGGGGTTGATTTTGCCAGAAAGCCCCTGGGCTTGTACCTGAAGCTTTTCAAAGTCTCCTGGAGACCTCGTCACCACCGTCACGACATTGTCGTGCGAGGCAAGAAAGAGGGAAACCTTTTCCAAAATATCGGTTCCTCCCACCACTAACACATGAGCCATAATCTTCGTTCTCCCGTGTTTTTCAAAAAACCCACAATTCAGAGCCCATTGCGCTGGACTCCAGAAACCTCTTCTTTCTTGTTCCACCACTGAAATTGACCGCCTTGCAATCAACCTCAGATGGCCTTGATCGGATACTTGGCTTTAACAGAATAGAATTTACGACCTGTTTTCGGCTTTGGTTGCACGTGTGGAAAAATATATTCCCCACATCCACCGCAACTCCCTCACAATCAGCAAAATTTATTCTTATCCACATCAATCCACACAACGGATATTTCAGTATTCGAAACAGAGTTCACAAATTTAACAACTCGCCAATTGGCGCTTCGTTCAATGCAGTATCTTTCAACAGAACAAAGTCAAGAATTCACCCCCAAAGTGAATTCTGAAAATCCTGAAAATTCTGCTCCTCTACTGGATCACGAGCGTATCCCGCCGGGGAGCCGACGCCCCAAACCAACCCAATGCCCCATTGTCGAAATTGGTGGGGAGGTTGTCGGGCACCGAGGCAAACGGCCCCCCCGTACCCGATCCTTGTTGCAGGAGCGTGACATAGTAGTCATAGCTCGTCTGCGAAATCGACCTCACCTCGATCACCACCGTATCGCCAAGCCGGCAGGGATTAAAGAAGAGGAATGGCGACACCTGCCCGTCGACAAAGTCGTCGTTGGTCACAAACAGATTCGATATGGAATTGAAGGCGGTATCGTTGCGCCAGAAGCGGAACTGGTAAAAATCACCGAACCCCGCAGGCTCGAGCGCGAGCAAGCCGACATAGTAGCCTGGCCCGAAGATGATCGTGTCGTTGTATTCATATCCCGATGCCAGGATCGGATTGATGCGCGGCAGGTAATTGCTGGCCTTGTAGTTCTTGCCTTCCACCTGGGCCTCCAAAAAATAGTTGTGCCCGATCTGCCCCTGCAAATGGGTGCTTTGGTACCAACCCGGCCTGCGCTCCACGAGGGTGTCGATGCCGCCCATGTCGTCCTTGAGCACGAGCCGTGCACCGGAGACTTTGACTTCCTCGCCAGTCCCCAAATAGGACCCCGTCTTGGTCACCTTGAAGTCATAGGGCCCTGGCGTATCGTTGACCCAGCCTTCGATCACCACGCGTGCCTCGGTATCGCTCAGTTGGAGGTCGACTTCCTTCTCGCAGCCCCACAGGACCAAGAGCGTGGCCAGCAGGATCGGGGCGATGGTTTTCATTTTCTTCATGGCCTCAAAATTTGAAGTTCCAGGTAATCGATGGCACCCATCTGAACAGATAGGTCTTCACGGCTTTGCGCACGGTGATCTGTTGTCCGGGATTGGCGGGATCGTCTTGCTTCTCCTCCCGAAAGTCCATCGAGAAGGCATTGCGACGACCATAGGCGTTGTAGCAGGTGATGTTCCAACTGCTCTCCAACCTGCGCTTGCCCTCGACCGCCTCGCGCACCTTGCCGTCGACCGTCAGGCTCAGGTCCAGGCGGTGGTAGTCGGGCAACTTGTCGGAATTGCGGGCCCCATACAGGGGCACAAAGATGCTGTCGACGCGGTATCCGCCGATCGGGTACGTGACCGGGCGGC
>JANMIM010000572.1:0-1005 GCA_031375795.1 Bacteroidota bacterium | reverse complement strand
GCATGTTCCCTCGGGATGACGATCTGGCTGTCATTGGATCAAAAGGTCGGGATGGTCATTCGACATGACAGGGTTTCAAAAGCGGGATCATGCCCGCAGCGGTATATCCTGCAAGCTATTCGTGGTAATAAAATTTGCCATCCGTCACCTTGAAAACCTCCCCCGAGTTACAGGTCAGTTCGCCCTCAAAGGTGGCCTCAACCACATCGGGTTTGGTGCTTGCGGTCGTCACGTTCACCCGCATATTGTGACCCAACATGCTGCCACAAAGGAAGGTTTCAGTGCTCCAATTGGCCATTTGCGCCACACTCAGGTCGACATTTCCGTCTTGAAAAGTAAAGGTGCCGGGGCCTTCTGTATTGTAAATATTGATGTCGAAGACCTGCTCATTCTCGTTTTTCGGACCCTTTGAGCCACCGATGATGATGGCCTTGTTGTAGCCTTTGGGGTGGAACGCGCCAAAAATACCATGGTCAGCCACCCATTCCACACCGTTGATTTTCATACTGAGATGGTTTTCTACAGCGGTCACCGCTGGGACTTTGGCAAGGGATTCACCAATTGTCGAAGACTGGCTTTGGCTGCTGCACGACAGGATCAGCAGGAAGATCGCCATCAGCGAAATGGACATGCGATAATTTATCATAAGACAAAGGTGACAGGCAAGACGGCAGCGGAAAAGGGATGATTTGTGATTGGGTAGTTTGGGTTTTCATTTGGTTGTTTTTTGGAAAATGCTGATTTGGAGCAGGGATTGCCCGCAGGACTTTATTGGATGGAATTGCAACGCGAGGACCACATGACCTACCTTCGGGTGAGCATCGGTAAATAGCCAATTGTTTTTCGGGGACAACGCAAAAGCTCCAAGACAGAAGGGAGATGTTGCGGTTTATGCCTATCTGGAACTTTACCAGTAAAGGCAGAATGTGTCAATATTCTACCTTCTAAGCCCGAAGGGCTTGACCTGTGGATAGCCCCGGGCAAAGCCCGGGGTCTGCAGTTCGC
>JANMIM010000568.1:0-2948 GCA_031375795.1 Bacteroidota bacterium | reverse complement strand
CAGGCCGACCGCGTCATCTACCAGCATGCCCGCACCTTCAACGATCCACGCAGCATGTGGCTGGCGCAATATTGGAGCCAACCCGGCAACTTGGGATGGACCAATCCCATCTACACGAAGCTGATGTACAAGGACTTCAATATGCCCACGGTCACCAAACCAGATATTGCACATGACTGGTGGAGCGACAAAACAGGCCTCTCGGTCAGCCGCACAAGCTGGGATGCCGATGCCGCATTGGTCTGGATGTACGATGCACCCAACAAAAAATCAGCCCACGACCATCGGGACAACAATACATTTTGCGTGTATAAAAATGCGCCTCAGATTGTCCATTCGGGATACTATGCTTCCTATGGAAATTCACATTACACCAATTATTACATGCGCACGATTGCGCACAACAGCATCTGCGTTTTTGACTCCGCAGACCAATACATGAACTGGGGACAGCCCGTGAGCAATGATGGTGGGCAAAACGAATCACCCACCTTGCAGAATTACAACAATATCTTTGAGCCGCAATATCAAAAGGGACGCTGGATCCTGTGGGGCAGCGGGGCTGACTATTGCTACAATATTGCCGATGCCCACAAGAGCTATGACAGCACAAAATTGGATCGGTTTCGCAGGCGGGTGCTGTTTCACAAGCCTGACCGCGTCGTGGTACTCGATCACGTGCACCTGCGCAATGTGGGCATCGCACAGCGCGATCCAAAATGGATTTTGCATTTCCAAAAACCGCCGACCTTGAGCGGAAACATCGTGAATACAGCCGTGCCGGGCCATATCGAGACCTACGATGGCCGCGACATCCTGCAATCGAATGGCAATGGCAACGTCGCCATTCGCACCCTCCTACCTGCCAGCACACACACGACCAAGATCGGCGGCACGGGCTATGAATTTTGGGTCAATGGAACCAATTATCCCGTGACAACAGCCATGGATACCGTCCATACGACACCCGGCAATTGGCGCATCGAGGTGGCTCCGACGACGGTGACCGATAGTCTCGTGTTCCTGCATACGATCAAGATTGGCGACAACAATCAGCCGGCGATGGCAGGGGGCTTGGGTGAACAAAACACCTTTACGATTGGCGCGGATTGGGAAAATACCTTGTATTTTTTCAGTGCTGCCGGCGATACCGGAGTGGGCTACCAAGTGTTGCACAATATCCCCGGCGCGCGCACGGTGCACCTCTTTGCGGCAGATTTGGCGCCCGATGCCAGCTTTCAAGTCTTGGTCGATCAGGTGGTCGTCCTCACCGTGAACAGCGACAGCAATGGCATTGTCGAAACACCTTTGGCTATTCCCCCAGGGACACACACAATCGAACTGCAATATTTGGGTGTATCTGTGGAAAATGCCCTCATGGATCAGCTCGTGTCCATTTTTCCCAATCCCACCCAAAGTGCCGTCACGATCCTCGTCAATGACGACTACACTGGAGCGGCAACATTGGAATGCTATGACTTGCAGGGCAGGAAGGTTTTTGGACAGCAAGTCCAAGGCCGTAGCGTAATCGATGTGAGCGCCTTGAAACCAGGGATTTATATGGTGGTGGCACGGATCGCCGACAAAAAATCCGTGAGTCGCTTGGTCATTAGCAAATAAGGGAGACGGTCTTGGCAAGTGTCAGATTTTCCCTTTTCCTGCAAAACGCCGAAACATCCACGACTGAAATTTGGGAATGCTTTTGTCCTTTTCCTTGAGTTCATGTTCGATCGCAGCAGACAAGGCAGGCAAATTGTAAAAAGGAATGCCGGGATAGGCGTGGTGTTCGGCGTGGTAAGGCATGTTCCACATAAAGAACCGCACGATCCGGGGAGTGCGAATATGCCGCGTGCGTTCCAATATTGTGCCTTGGTACGGAAGGCCGGAATGCTCGGCGGGCAGGTAGGTGGAGAGCAGGGCCATGCCCAGGGCGTAGCCCGGATAGATGAGCCACAGGCCCGGTAGCACCGTGCAGGCTAGCAACACGATACCTGCATGGATCGTCAAAAAGACAATGGATTCGACGACCATCCGAGCCCGTTTTTGCTTGGGGACGTAGCTGTAAAAAATCGAAAATGCGCCAAATGCCGGGGTAATCGCCAAGCCGATCTTTCCCATGAAAAGTGGAATCCCCGACAGGTACAGCAAGTACGGCAGTGGTCGCTCTGTAAACGCCGTCGCCGGCTTGCCACCCAGCGAAATCTCGGGATCGCGGTGCGGGTCATGCGTATGGCGATGGTGCTGGAAATGAAATTCACGAAAGCCCGTGGGGATGTAAAAATTGGAGAAGGCTGCAATCGTGGCCACCAGCCGATTGAGGCCGCGCGATGCAAATGCCGAATTGTGCCCAGTCTCGTGCAACATGGCAAACAACGAGGGCGTGGTCGCCGCAAAACACAACATGGCCAGCAGGGTCTGCCACCAGGGGCCGCCATCACTCAGCACCAACCATGTGCCGGTGCCTAGAAACAGTGCATAATGCAGCAAAAAGCGCAGCAACGCGTCGCCATTGCGGCGGCGACCCAGGTCCTGCAGCAGGGCCTTGGAGACCTTTTGTGATTGGTGAAACTCAGCATCCATGCGCAAAAAAATCAGGTGAAACACCACGCTCCACCTGATTTCAATATTCGTAAAAAAACCACCTAATCACACAGGAATTTCCAAGTGATAGGCGGGGTCGGTCGGCGGCATGAAATACTTGGAAATGCGCTTGTCGGCTTTGAATGCGGCGACAAACTTGGCTTGGTTTTGGACCGTGCTAGGGGCAATGTCCAAGACACACAAAACGTTGAAGTCGGCGCAGTGGCGGCTCACATTGGCGGGGCCGACCTCATTGATCTTGGCGGTCATGTCGGCCTTGATTTGATCGGGGGTCTTGCCGGCCTTTTTGGAGATGACATATTGATCGATCACCAGATCGCCCCAGTGGCCATAGAGGTCCTTTTGGG
>JANMIM010000559.1:0-2850 GCA_031375795.1 Bacteroidota bacterium | reverse complement strand
GTCTCTTGCGCGGGATAGATATAGGTGATCGTGTTTTTGATCAAATGCCGTGGATCCTTCAGGAGCCTCGCCCTGAAATCGAGCAGCCACCACAGGTGTATTTCCACAAAATCCATGTTCAACCCCAAGATATAGACGTCGCTCAGGAAAAAATGGTCCACCCAGGTGATGATCGATGTGTCTCCCTCACGCAGCCTGCGGTTGAGCGGCTGCAGCTTCAAGTCGGCATAGTTGGCGCCCAGGATCATGTAGTTCCTGATCGTCTGCAGGTAACCTGCATACTGCTCGTAGCCCAGCAAAATCGACCCAGGCGCGTGGCTCTCGCCGTGGATGTGCCAGATGGTCTTGTTGCCCGCCTTGCGTTTGCGCATCATCGCATATTTGCTCCCCTTCACGGGAGGCACCATTTCTGCCGCCTTGATGCCGCCCGAGGTCACCGACTCCAGATTGTAGTCGTAGTTGGTGGTGAGGATCTCGTCCACCTTGAGTTTCATCGCGATACGGTGCAAGTCGTTGCTGCGAATGTTGCGCATGAGCGCCGCGATCTCCTTCTTGATGAAGCGCTCAGGATGCTGCAACTCCGCAGACCACCGCAGGTAGATCTCCTCATACAGCATCGGAAAAGGCTTCTTGTCCAAGGAAATCGCATCCTTCATCTTCGCGAAATCCAATAGGTCGTCCATCAAATTATTCCAGGAATAATTGTTGTCGATGCGATTGATTCCATTGCCGAGGAGAAGGACTTTTTTCATAGGGATAGGTGAGGGCTGGGAAGAGGTAGTAGGTAGTAGGTAGTAGGTAGTAGGTTGCAGGTACCGTGCACCTGCCACCTACTACCTACTACCTATCATTCAGGTTTCTTATTCTTTTCCGCCATTTCACGATAGATCTTCACGAAGTCCATTTCCTGAAAGACCTTGCTTTCCACCTTGTAGTCCTTGGTGATGTACAGGGTCTGTGCATCGGGCATTTCTTCGTTCAGGCCCAGGGTCCAGTTTTTTTCGATGTACAAGACATTGTGTGGATGGATCTTGAAATCACCGAGAAACCGCGTGGAGTCGATCATGGTCCAGTCCTCGTTGAGCAGGGATTTGCGGTCTGTTTGCAGGCCATACAGTTGCCGCCACACGATGTAGTTGCAGCCGCCTGCATGCACGAGTCCGCCCTCCTTGACTTGGATGGATGTGTCTGCAACAGCTCCGCTTTTGTCGGATTTCACGCTGAGCTTGTGGCTGCCCTCGCTCAATGAAATCTCCTTTTTCTCGCCCGGATTCAAGGCATATTCGTCGTTGCCGTCAAAGACAAAGGTGACGCTTTCGCCGTTTCGGTTGTTGTCGAGCATCACATTGCTGCCACAGGCGCTCAGCAGCAGCAGGCTGCAGCAAGCCACCCAAAATACGATTCTTGTGTTCTTCATTGTCGATGTGTTGTGGCTGAAAGCTTGGTCAGTCAAGCCTTCAGCCACATGGTCACGTGTACGGATCAATTGTGAATGCGGATGCCCACGATCTCAAACCTGCGGGTGATGTACTCAGGGTCGGTGAGCGATGCATTGCCAGCAGGGTTGCCGCCGCTGACGTGGAAGTCGCTGAAGCCGGCGCTTTGGTTCACCCAGATCGGACCGACAAAGTTGAAGCTGATCGAGGTGAAGCTCTGTGCCATCTCGTCGATCATGTAAGCGCGCACGGCCTCATCGGTACACCAGCTGCTGAACGTGATCGCGCCTTCATGCGTGGCCAACTCGCGGGCGATGGCGACGCCTTCCTTGTAGTCGGCGACAGGCACGATGTATACGATCGGGCCAAACATCTCCTGTGCGAGCGCGGCATGGTTGCTCGCAGGCACCTCAAATACGGCGGGCGAGAGGATGCGGGCCTTGGGGAATTCCGGATTGGCGATGGGCTGCGAGGCGAGCAATTGCTTGAAACCGAGGCCAGAGGCTTGGTTAACGCGGTCTGCCGTGGCCGGATTCTGGATCGCGCCGAGCGTGCCGGGACCCATTTTCTCGTGTGTCACCAATTTGTGGATGGCGGTCGTGAGTGCGGCGACGGTGTCGTCATAGCTCAGTTTGCCCTCGGGTGTGTCGATGCCGTCCTTGGGGATGAAGATGTTTTGTGGGCAGGTACACATTTGTCCGCTGTAGAGCGAGAGCGAGAAGGCAATGTTCTGCATCATGGAGCGCACATCGTTGCTGCTGTGCAGGACGATGCTGTTGATGCCGGCCTTTTCGGTGAATGTGCGTTTGCCTTTCAAGCCCTCGAGGTAGTCGCCAAAGCTGCTGCCGCCCGTATAGTCGATCAGTTTGATGGCCGGATTCTCGGCCAATTCCTTGGCGATGGGCGCCATGGTGGTGTCGGGTGCCAACTGCACGATGTTGGGATCAAAGCCATTTTCCTTCAAGGCGCGTTGGAGCTCCTCGACGACGAGTGCCAATGGGTAGATCGATTTTGGGTGCGGCTTCACGATCACGGGATTGCCGGTGACGAGGCTGGCGTAGACGCCGGGAACGGTGTTCCAAACCGGGAAGGTCGAGCAACCGATGGCCAAGCCAAGGCCGACAGGCTGGCAGCGGAATTGCTTTTGGAGCTTGACAAACACGGGATTGCCTTCCTTGTCCTTGCCCATGGGCTTCACCCACTCGACATTGTCAGGAAAGCGGGTCTGCTCGTGCAGTCCCAATGCGATGGCCTCGAGCGCACGGTCGTTGCTGTGGGGGCCACTGGCTTGGAACGACATCATGTAGGCCTGGCCAGTGGTGTGCATCGTGGCGAATGTGAGCTCAAAAAAGCGCTTGCTGATGCGGTGCAGCGACTCGACGAGGATGCCGGCGCGGGTATAGACGTCGGCCTT
>JANMIM010000544.1:0-2910 GCA_031375795.1 Bacteroidota bacterium | reverse complement strand
CTTGGTAGTCGATCTGCCGCTTGCCAAAGCACTCGAGGATCAAATGGCCGCCGGGGCGCAGTGCTGCGGCGAGTTTGGGATAGATGACGGCTCGCTCGGCTGGAGGAAAATGTGCGTAACAGAATGCGATGACATCAAAGCTCGCGGGCCGGTAGAGCACCTCGGCGGCATCTGCCACGACGTATGTGATGCGACGGCCCATGTCTGCTGCGAGGCGGTCTGCCTTGGCCTTGCCCTCGGCGCTGATGTCAAAGGCCTCGACCGACCAACCCCTGCTCGCCGCGTAGGCTGCATTCCGTCCCTCGCCCTCTGCCGGCAACAGGAGCTTGCCGGGAATGAGCTGGTCCAGCTTGTCTTTGAAATAGACATTGGGTGCGGTGCCATAGGCCCATTCAGGCGCAGCATACCGCTCATTCCACATTTCCTGTTGTGATTTTCCCATAACAACTTTAACAATAAATCTCAGCCAACTTCGACAAATTCTCGGGAATTTTAGAACAGCCAATGTTTTTCACATTAAAAACCCCGATCAAAAATGAAGCACTCAAGAATCATTCTTTTCACGACACTGATCGCAGGCTTGCTGATCAGTTGCAGCAGCAATGACAGGGCCAGCTATGGCGGCAACACGTCGACCAGCGATGCGGAGGCGTTTGACGCAGCGAGCCCCCCACCCCCGAGTGCTGAAGCGGGGGGATATGTAAGCGAAGAATCCGACAAGGACGTCGCCGATCGAGCGAGCAACATGATGCAGGCAGACTCCTTGATGTCCAACATGTCGGGCGACATTCCGTCGATGATGTCGTCGAGCGCGGCCAAGGGTAGTCCGCTCGCGGATACCTCGCAAAAGTTCATTCGCACGGCCGATGTCAAGTTTCGCGTCAAAAATGTGCGCACGGCGACCTTTGGCATCGAGAAAATCACCGCTCACTTCAATGGCTACGTTGCACACACGGGCTTGGAGAGTGTCGTGAGCAATGAGACGCGCACCAAGGTGAGCGACGACAGCACCCTGATCACGACTTATTTCACCGTGAGCAACAACTTCGTCTTGCGTGTGCCCGCCGAGAACCTCGACAGCACGCTGCGCACGATGGGTATGCTGGCCGAGTACCTCGACTACCGCCGCATCCATGTCGAAAATGCCACGCTCATGATCCTGCGCGAGCGCCTCGCCGCCCGTCGCATCAACCGCAGCACCGAGCGCTTGGAAAACGCTGTCGATGAAACCAACGCCAAGCTCCGGGACCGCGCCTCGATCGAGGAGGCGATCTACAACAAGCAGACGATGGCCGACGAGACGCTCATTCGCACGCTTGAGCTCAAGGATCAGATCCAACTGAGCACGATCTCCTTGCAAATCTATCAGCGCCAAGCTTGGATCCACGAGATGGTCGCCAATGAAAAGAACATCGATGCCTACAAGCCGGGCTTCGGGCATCAGTTGGGCGAGTCGCTCAGGTTTGGGTTGGAGTTGCTCAAGGGCTTGATCCTCGTGGTCGTGGGCGCATGGCCGCTGTTGCTGTTCATGGTCTTGGTGATCGTGGTCGTGATGGTGTTGCGCAGGCGCAAGAGCGCCTGATCCCGACCATTTCCTGAAAGCCTAGGGTTCACAGGCGGGAACGACGGGATTTTCGACCAATTTTTGAGTTGTGTCTGCGTTACCCAGAAACAGGCGATTTCAGTGAGAAATCGCCTGTTTCGTTTGTTTTAGGAGGGGGAAATGGGCGTTGTTGCGTTACCTTTTGGCAATTGTTTCCATTGCCAAGTGGAGACAGGCGCCGTACTTTGAGGCAAGTTCTTCTACATGAGGTTTACGACGCGACCGAATCTTCACCTGAATTCGCGCTATGTTACCCAATCACCTTCTCTACAGGACGCGGCGTTCCTTCTGCCAATGCAGAATCATACCCAGCCTCGGAAAAGAAGAATTAAACATCACTCCTTCAATGAAAGCTCCTTCCCAGGGGCTTTCAGTTTTTAGGGGCATCCTGATCGGGTGGGAGGGAAACCTTGCCGCGCAGCTTGCGCCCGATCCAACGCAAGACATCAGATCCGCGCACGAGGAGCCAGATGACCAGCACGATCACGACGGCGATCAGGATCTGTTCGTCCCAAAGCAAGTTCCAGATGTTGACCACTGTTTCCATGTCGGCTGATAATTCAGAACCTTTGTGCAAACATAATCCCAAATTCCACAACCGCAATATGCAACCGCAATACCGTTCGCGTAAACGTCGCAACCGTTCATTCTGCAAAACGAGCAATTGGAACTTTTTTTGTTGTGGATGCAAAAACCTTCTGTAAGTTTGCATCGTATTCAAAAACAAAACACGGATACATACTTATTTGTTCGAAACGAATTACTCAAATTTTAAACGCAATAAAAAAATGAAATTTACCACGCGCATAAATAGCCTCCAGCAGCCAGCCCGACTCGGCGGTTTGCGGAAAGGCGATGCCGGCGTGGCGGTCGAGGGAAGGGATCCCAGTTTCTTAGGGTGTGCGATGTCGCAAAGACATCGATAAGATGAACTTTTGGAGTTCCATCGCGCACCCGGATCAATAAGATTCGGGTTTTTTTGTGCCAAGATTCAGCCTACGCCCCGCTCCACCGAGCAAAAGTCAATAGCCCTCTGGTCTAATGGTCAAGGCACCGGACTTTGAATTCGGCGATGGAGGTTCAATTCCTCCGGGGGCTACTCTAGCAGTGTGAGATTCGAGTGCGAGAGCGAGCGAGATTTGCCATCTTGCTGTGGATCAACATTGTCCAAAAAATTTGAAATTCTAAATTACCATCGTTCTTTCAATTTGAAAACACACGCTACAGCAAATAGCGCCAGGACAAGCGATGCCTTTTCCAAAGCAAATTGCTAGTCGTGACAACAAAATGGGCTGCCATGTACCAAG
>JANMIM010000524.1:0-3337 GCA_031375795.1 Bacteroidota bacterium | reverse complement strand
GAGGAGGGGCCGCCAATCATGCAATTTTCACTGTTCTGATTATGGTGGGGGGATTGGTCAGCAAAAGGCGGCTAGAATCTGCCCGCATTGGAAGTATTTGCTACTTTTGAGCATAATCTTAAAACGTTTAGGACAGGAGTGGATGGAACCAATTTCGCTGACCTCCAAGATAGCAAAAATCGGGTGACAGACATCGGCGAAAATGAAAATCGGTTGTTTTGTAAACCGAACCCTCAGCAACCAACGCTACAGGATCCCGGAACACTGAGCTCTGAGCTTTCAAAAAAAACGCAAAGGACCCAAAGGAACAAAGCACCTTGCAAACGCTCATTGTTCATCAAATCCCAGACCCAAAAAGCCAAACCGCCCCCCCCCAATTACAGCCCCCTTCTCCCTGCCGACACTGCGCCTCCATTGCACAGGTATCTTCGTGGCCAATTGCCTACATCCCGCCCTCCACTCCTCTGCTCCGTAACAAATGTTTCCCGCCCCCCCGCTTGCCATTTCCTACATTCGCCTTATCTTGGCACTGTGAAAATCGTTGCAATCGGTATGGCCATTTGGGTGCTGCTGCTCACGCTGTTGCCTTGCAACGATGTGGACGACCACTCTCATGGCGCAGCCCAGCCGGCCATTGAGGTGGTGCAAATCAGTGAGGCACACCCCGCATCGCACGATCCTGACCAGGAACACTGCACGCCGTTTTGCCACTGCCAATGCTGCCGGTCCACGGTCACCGTCGACCACACCCCGATCGTCCTGCAGCCCTCGCTCCCCTTGGAGGTCACCTATCCCTACATCATAGACCAGGTCACCGCCAGCCATTCCAGCACCGTCTGGCATCCACCCCTAGCCTGAAATGATGGCTGCGTAGCCCTCACTATGCCCTGTCCCCACCTTGCCTGCACGGCATTGCAAGGCCCAATATTCATCTACTTCTGGCTAAAACTTGATCTCCATGTTGGATAATATTATCCGTTTTTCCATCCAAAACAAGGCTGTGATCGCATTGCTCACGGTCGCACTCGTGGTCTGGGGAGCCTGGTCGTTTACCCAGCTGCCCATCGACGCCGTGCCCGACATCACCGACAACCAAGTGCAGGTGATCACCACGGCACCCTCGCAGTCGGCACTCGACATCGAGCGCCTCGTGACCTTTCCCGTCGAGCAGACCATGGCCACGATCCCCGGCATCGTGGAGATGCGCTCGTTCTCACGCTTTGGCTTGAGCGTGGTCACCATCGTCTTCAAGGAAAGCATCGACATCTACTGGGCGCGGCAGCAGGTGAGCGAGCGCCTCACCGATGCACGCAAGATGATCCCCGACGGCGTGGGTTATCCCGAACTCGCGCCCATGACCACGGGACTCGGCGAGATCTTCCAGTACATCCTGCACGTGAAGCCCGGCTACGAGGCCCGCTACTCGGCCATGGACCTGCGCACGGTGCAGGACTGGATCGTGCGGCGGCAGTTGCTGGGCGTGGAGGGCGTGGCCGACGTGAGCAGCTTTGGCGGCTACCTCAAGCAATACGAGATCGCCCTGGACCCGATGCTGCTGCGGTCCATGAATGTGACGATGGCCGAAATCTTTGATGCACTCGCCAAAAACAATCAAAACACGGGCGGTGCCCGCATCGAGCGGCAACCTTATGCTTGGAACATCCGCTCAGAGGGCTTGGTCGAGAACCTGGACGACATCCGCAAGATCGTCGTGAAACTCAATCCCAATGGCCTGCCGATCCTCATCGACGACGTCGCCACCGTGGACTTTGGCCACGCGATCCGCTACGGTGCCATGACCCGCAACGACGAGGGCGAGGTCGTGGGTGCCGTGGTGATGATGCTCAAGGGTGCCAATTCGTCCTTGGTGATCCAAAATGTGAAGGCCCGCATCGCCGAGATCACCAAGACCTTGCCGGAGGGCATCGTCATCGAGCCCTACCTGGACCGCACCAAGCTGGTCGACAAGGCATTTGCCACGGTCTCCACCAACCTGGCCGAGGGCGCGCTCATCGTGATCTTCGTGCTCGTGCTGCTGCTGGGCAACCTGCGCGGCGGCCTCGTCGTGGCCTCGGTGATCCCGCTGGCCATGCTCTTTGCGGTGGCGATGATGAAATTGTTTGGGGTCTCGGGCAATCTCATGAGCCTCGGGGCCATCGACTTTGGGCTCATCGTGGACGGGGCGGTGATCATCGTCGAGGCCACGCTGCACCACCTGGGGCAGCGCAGCGGCACCGACCGACTCACGCAACCTGAGATGAACCACGAGGTTTGGCTGGCCATGCGCAAGATCAGATCGAGTGCGGCATTTGGGGAAATCATCATCCTCATCGTGTACCTGCCCATCCTGGCATTGGTGGGTGTCGAGGGCAAGATGTTCAGGCCCATGGCCGAAACGGTCTCCTTTGCGATCCTGGGCGCATTTATCCTCTCGATCACCTACGTGCCGATGATCAGCGCACTGGTGCTGAGCAAAAAATCGGGGCACAAGGTCAACCTTTCCGACCGCTTGGTGGCCGGCTTGCAGCGCCTGTACCGCCCCTCCCTACAATTGGCGCTGCGGTGGCGGTGGTCGGTCCTCGGGGCATCGATGCTCATGTTTGCGGCGGGAATCGTGGTCTTCGGGCAATTGGGCGCCGAATTCATCCCAACCTTGGAGGAAGGGGACTTTGCGGTGGAAACCCGCGTATTGGCGGGCAGCAGCATGGGCGAGACCGTCAAGCAGGCCCTCGCCTCGGCCCGCGTGCTCCAGCATGATTTCCCAGAAGTGGTCAATGTGATCGGCAAGATCGGCTCGGCCGAGATCCCGACCGACCCCATGTCGGTGGAATCCTGTGACCTGATCGTGGTGCTCAAGGAAAAAAGCGAGTGGGTGAGCGCCGAGACCCAGGAGGAATTGGCGGAAAATATGCACGCCAGGCTACTGGAAAAGGTGCCGGGCGTCTCCTACAGCTTCCAGCAACCGATCCAAATGCGATTCAACGAGCTCATGAGCGGCGCGCGGCAGGATGTCGTCGTCAAGGTCTATGGCGAAAACCTGGATACACTGGCCCGATTGGCGGAGATCGTGGGTCGCTTGGCCGGGAAGATCGAGGGCGCCAAGGACCTCTTTGTGGAGCAGGCGACGGGCCAGAGTCAGATCGTGGTGGACTACAAGCGCGACCAGGTTGCGCGGTTTGGCCTCAACATTGCCGATCTGAACATGGCCTTGAGCACAGGATTTGCGGGGCAGGCGGCGGGGACGGCTTATGAGGGCGAGCGAAGGTTTGACATGGTCGTGCGCCTAGCCGGCGCTCAACTTGCGCGTCGAAATGACCTTCTTCCACACCTCGGCCTC
>JANMIM010000510.1:0-10746 GCA_031375795.1 Bacteroidota bacterium | reverse complement strand
CGGCGGCAATGTGACCCAGCCCAACCAAATTCTCCTCAGCTAAACGCATACCGATGCGAGCTTTGGGATTAACAATGGCACGGCCACCGTCAGGGCCACTGGCGGCACGCCAGGCTACACCTATCTCTGGACGCCGGGCGGACAAACGACCGCATCGGTCGCCAACCCGGCACCCGGCACCTACACATGTGTGGTGACCGATACCAATGGCTGCGACGACACGATCTCGGTCGTCATCAGCATGCTCATCGGCACATCGACGCCTCGCTCCGTGTTGCTGGAGCTATTCCCCAATCCGACGCAAGACCAGATCATGCTCCAATTCAGGCAAGACCAATTGTCGGAAATCGCCGTGGATTGGTTTGATGCGCAAGGCAAGCGGGTCCTCCATAGCAGCCATGCAGCGACGCTGATGCTGGATGCGGCGATCGACTTGTCGGCAATGCCTCGCGGCACCTACCTGTGCCGCGTGACGGCTGGGCAGCAAGTGCTCACGCGCAAGGTCGTCGTGCAATAAGGATTGCATCGCAAAAACGAGGCGCATCTTCCATTCGGGGGATGCGCCTTGTTTTTTGGGGGGTGGGGGGATAAAAAAACAGAGCGGTCTTCAGGGAAGGCCGCTCTGTCATCAATCAACAAACTGAGATCATTGAACCGCGAGAGGTAGAATCTTTTGGGTCGGGATTAAGCCTCAGGACAATCTGCATAGCCCTAGTGACTTGCGTCATCGGGGTGAACAGGCTAAGCAATGCTCAAACGTCTGTTTTCTTGAAACTTGGATTTTTACAAAGAACGACTTAGTATAGGTAGTATGAGAAATCAACCATGGCAAATGTAGAGGGGTGCTTGGGGCCTGCAAAGGAAAAAAAACGCAAAAGGTAACTCAGGATCGACCTCCAAAGGCACCCAAAACGGAAATTGGAAGGGCCAAAAGCTGCCTGGAATGCAAACGGGCAGACCTAGAGGCCTGCCCGTTTTCCCTCCAATCGGCCAATCGCCTTGCAGATGGTCATCGATGCAGCGGGCTATTTGGCCTCAAGAGATCCAATTTTACGGCAAAAGCGCTACCTGGCGTCCACAAAGGCGGATTGCCGGGTGCAGAGCACTGCCGATCGCATTGACAAAACTCTAACTGTACTCAATTAAGCACTTGCCCCTGAAAGCACGGTGGAAAAAGCATGCAAAAGGTAACGGTGGATGGCCTGAAAAATTTTCGTAAATTTGGCTCAAGTAGAAAATTCTTCGCTATGCTTCAGCAAAAAACGCTTGATTTCCTCTCCGGCCTGCACGACAACAACAATCGTGAATGGTTTGAGGTGAATCGCAAGTCCTATGAGGCGGCCAAAAAGGATGTCGAGCAGGTGGTCAACCAGTTGATTTCTGGTGCCTCGGCCTTTGACCAGAGCCTGGTGGGCTTGGAAGCCAAGTCGGTGATGTTTCGCATTTTCAAAGACGTGCGCTTTTCCAAGGACAAGAGTCCCTACAAGAACAACTTGGGGGCTTGGATGGCCGGCGGGGGGAAGAACAGCATGGGCGCAGGCTATTATCTTCATATACAGCCCGGTGATCAGTCATTCTTGGCCGGTGGCAGCTACATGCCACCCGCAAATGTGCTCAAAGCCATTCGCGATGCCATTGATTATGACCACGAGGGACTCAACGACATCCTTTCCCAGAAGGATTTCGTAAAGAACTTCGGGAAGCTTGAAGGCGAAACCCTCAAGACAGCACCCAAAGGATATGAGAAAGACCATCCGGCCATCGATTTGCTCAAGCACAAGAGCTTTGTCGTCAGCCACAAGGTTTCCGACAAGGAATTGGTTTCCCCCGGGTTTGTTGCAAATGCCGTCGGCATCTTCAAATCCATGTATCCCCTCACGACTTTCCTCAATCGCGCGATTGCCGAAGCAAAGCCCGAATAGACAAATACTTGGATTGAATTAAAATATTGGTTACTGTTGGCTTATGCTTCAAAAAAGAGCGGCTTTTTTCAAAGAATACTTCAGGAAAGGAAATCGGAACGGCTCCATCACGCCCAGTTCCATCTTCCTTTGCCGCAAGATGATCTCCGAGATCGACTTCACCCACGCCAACTGCATCGTGGAGCTAGGACCTGGAGAGGGTGCCATCACACGAGAGATCGTGAACAAGCTCGGCCCCAAGACCCAGTTGTTTTTGTTTGAAATGAACAAGGACTACGTGGACCAATTCCTGCAATTTGACGATCCACGCATCCACGTGATCAACGATTCCGCCGAGTTCATCTCGAAATATCTGAAAGAATATGGCGTGGACAAGGTCGACTACGTCATTTCCTCGCTGCCACTGAGCCTCTTTGGGGACGAGCTGCAAGGCAAGATCCTGGACGAATCACAGAAGGTACTCAAGCCGCGCGGCATCTACATGCAGTACATGTATTTCACCGACATGGCCGAGGCGTTCAAGCAGCGTTTCAAGGAAGTGAAGCGCAACTTTGTGCCGCTCAACATTCCGCCCGCATTCGTGTACACCTGCCACAAATAAGAAAGCCCCTTCGACCGAGGTCAAAAGGGCTTTCCCGATATCCAACTAGGCTGCCCTTAGAGGCTGGCCATCGCTTGCTTCAAATCAGATTCAGAGATCTTGGCCATCGTGATGGAGGCCACGTTGCCACCTTTGGTGACCACGTTGGTCGTCTTCATGTAGGCCCCCCCTGCGGCGGCGCTGTAACCGATCGCCACCACCTTTGCCTTCATACCCTCTGGAATGTTCTCAAAGGTGAATTGCCCCTTTGGCCCCAGGTGCCCTTCGATCACGGCATTCAACTCATCAAACACCAAGAATGCCTTTGCCTTGTTTTGCATGTTCTCGTTGATCACGCTGGCCACGACACTCACGCGAGGACCTTTTTCATTGTAGAAGCGGTCGCAATTCACCCAACCCAGGTCTGTGACCGCAAATGCATTCTTCGCGAAATTTTGGGCTTTTTCCTCCTCCATGTACTCCTTCATCGCTGCGAGCACCTGTGGATTGTTGAAGGCGTCTGAGTTGCCGGCCAGCGAGGCATACATGTTTTCGCCTTCGGTGCCATGGGATGGCAAGTTGGGGGACACCTCCAAGTAAAACTGCCGCGTGGTCGTATTGCCAATCGCCAAGTCAAATTGCAGGGTCTTCGCAATCTCCTCGATGGCGAGCCGGTAGCAGGGATTCCTTCCCGTGAGCGTCTTGGCCGAGATCACACGACCCGACTCGTCGGTTTTCATTTCCAAATACACACGGTCGTTGCCCACGCATTTGTAGCCTGTCTGCAACATGGCCGTGATATAGCCTACTGCGGTATGCTCGGCATCCGCAAATTTAAAGGTTGTGGGATTGACCTTGCCATAGTCCAGAAACAACGGCATCGCCAAGTCCTTGCCTGGATCCAACTTCGCCATCGGGTGCGCGCCTGCATTGGGGGCGTCGGTCATGGGCACCCAGTTCATGGTCCCACTCGCATCATATTGCCCCTTGAACAATTGCATGTCCTTCACATATCCGCCAGGGAAATTGACGAGGACCGACTTGCCCGAGGCCAGGTGCAATTGCTTCCCGTCGGCGATCGCTTCGATTTTGATCACGCCCCCAGACACGAGCATGCGGCCATTGGAGACCGTGGGCAGGTTGCTTAGGATGAGCTCGGGTTTGTTGGCGACCTCGGTGAGCAGGATCTCGACGTCGGTGGTGACAGGAGTGCCGTCGGGATAGAGGAATGCATCGGCAGGAATCAGCAACTCGGTGCCTTCCTCCCCGATCACCACGAGCGGCCGGTGAGGCGCCTGAAAGTGATGGGACTCAGGGGAACGGGTTTTCTCCAGCAGCCTCAAGCATTCGTTTTCTTGGTCACGCTGACCATTGGAATCATCGTTTCCACCGCCAGCAGATTGCCCGCCAGGCTGTGCAAACAGCATCGTCGTGAGCAAGAGGCAAACGGCAAATACGCTGGAAAAGCGCATACTACTCGAAAATGTGTGGAACGAAGTTTTCATGGGCGATGGCGACTAATGTAAAGTGTATGACCAAACAATCCTTTGGGGTTACAGCCCTCTCGGATTCCTACCTCTTCTCAACGAATCCCGCAACAGCTTTATTGTAACTAAGTGAAAATTAATTCAATCATGCGCAAGATGCAAGGGGTGCAAAGAAAAATCCATGGCAAGAGGCCTACTCATAGCTGCAGCCCCTAGGGCCTGAGAACAGCGCGACTCGACCTAAGCACGCCTTGCACACATATATATAATGTGCGTTTCCCAAAAAGATACGGGTTTGTTACCATTTTGGGGGGAGGTCAATGAAAACCCATGCAGCGCGAGTAGGATCTCCGCCGACGCATCCAAGGCTGCGCTTTGAATCCACGCCCCTCCCCCAACATGTTGATTGCGTGAAGAATACCGAGCACTATTGGCTATCGGGATCCAATATCGGCAAGGGGTTGTCGCCCGGGGTGTTGGGGTCCTTGCCGAGCCCGCCATCGGGATTGCTGTACAATTGCTTCAAATTCTCCAAGTTCTTGCGTTCCTCGGGATACATGCGCACGAGCCAAATGTATTTTTGCCGCTTGATCAGTTCCCTGATCATGATTTCCTTGGTTTCCTCCTTGGACAGCTTGTGCTTGATCAGCTTCGCTTCCCCCTTCTCGTTGCGTCCCAAGCCCTGGATCGTGGAGACAATGATTCGCACAGGGTAATAAGTCCCCTTTTTCACGACATAGTCCTCCACGACCGCCATGCCCTTGGATGTCTCGACGATGTTGCCTTGGGAAACGCCGCTGTAGCGGTTCTCGAGCTTGCAAAACAGCCGGTGCCGTGTGAATTGAAACTTGATTTCCTTGCCGATGCGCTCCATCGCCGTCGTGTGGTCCCTGATATTGGGGTCACAGGCGATCTTTACCTTGTTGAGGTCGGCATGTTTCATCCTGATCTCTGTGCAGCTCAAACCCGACATGTCCTTGTGCTTGATCACCATCAAGGGGTAGCATTTCAGGCTCAGGTCTTGGTGGGTGATGCGCACGGCGGGCTTGTAGCATTCGTGGTTCAAGTCCTTGTGGGTCACCTTGTACCGTGGCAAGCAAGCCGACGACAAGTTTTGATGCTTCACCTTGGGCGTGGGGTAGCACTTGGATTGCAGGTCCATGTGTTTCACGCGGGTCTTGGGATAGCAGTTTTGGGACAGGTCCTTGTGGTTGACGTTGATGCGGGGATAACATACCTGAGCCAAATCCTTGTGCTTGAGCTGGATGCGTGGGTAGCAAGATGTATTCAGGCCATTGATGCTCAATTTTTTGCGGTCACGTCGCAACTGCTTCTGCGCCAGATTGCCAAATGGATTCTTGGCATCGTTCAGGTTGCGGTGGCGCACCCCGATGGTCGGCGGATAAAACCGGTTCATGTTGCGGTGCTGGGACTGCACGAGGGGTGGGCGCATGAGGTTGAGCGACCTGTGTGAAGCATTGGCTACGCGCTGCTTCTTTTGGTTCAGGTACAGATGCCGCGACTGCACATGGGGCGGATAGAACCGATTCAGGTTGCGGTGCTGGGACTGCACGAGGGGCGGTCGGTAGGAATTGAGGTTGCGGTGACTGGCGCGGGCAATGCGCTGGTTGTAACTGTTGGTATTGGCGTGCCGTGGATTGGCGACGTTTTGGCGGTAGCGATTGGTATTTTGGTGGCGGCTCGCGACCAGCGGGGACCGGTAGCGGTTCAGGTTCTGGTGCCTGCTGGCGACAGCTGGCGAGCGGTAGCGATTCAGGTTCTGATGCCTGGATGCCGCCATACGCTGGTTGTAGCGGTTCAGGTTGCCATGTCGAGGGCCTGCAATACGCTGGTTGTAGCGATTGAGATTTTGGTGGCGGCTGGCCGATGCGCGCTGGTTGTAGCGGTTGAGGTTTTGGTGGCGGCTGGTCGCCATGCGTTGGCGGCTGCTGTTGAGGTTTTGGTGCGATCTGCGGCGCGGGTCGCGCTGGGAATATCTACTCAGGCTGCGGTGGGCAGTCTGACTCTGGCGCTGGCTGTAGCGGCTCAGGTTGCTGTGGCTGGGCCGCGCGGGCTGGCGCTGGGCGCTGCGATTGAGGTTGCGGTGAGCAGTGGCCTGGGCCCGCTGGCTGTAGCGGCTCAGGTTTTGGTGGCGGCGTGGACCCGGGCCACGCTGTGCATAGCGGCTCAGGTTGCGGTGGGCGGCGGGGCTTGCCTGCTGCCGCTGGCGGCTGCGGCTCAGGTCTTGGTGGCGCTGCCTGCCGGGGCCGCGCTGGCTGTATTGGTTCAGGCTGCGGTGCGATTGCTGGCGAGCCTGCTGCGGCCGCGAACGGCTGCTCAGGTCACGATGGGCCTGCTCGCGGGCCCGTTGCGGGGTGGAGCGCGTGCTCAGGCTGCGGTGGGTGGCGGCACGCTGGCTCTGCCGCGGGCTCTTGTTGCTGAGCGAGGCGTGGCTGGGACTGCGGCTCCTGCCATTCTGGGGGGCGCGACGCTGGCTGAGCGAGCGGTGCGACTGGCTGCGCGGACTCTGGCGCTGCCGCTGGGTACTGAGGTTTTGATGCCGGGCCGGGCCGGCGGCGCGGCTGCGGTAGGTGCGCTGACTCACAGACCGGTGCGTCGTGCGACGCTGGCTCTGCACGCGCTTGCGGTTCAGGTTTTGGTGGGTGCGGGCGAGGTTTTTTTGCCGGTAGCGACTCAGGTTTTGTTGCTTGCCGCGCAGTCGGTCGGCGCGTTGCTGCCGGCTGTGGTTTCCTTGGGGGGTATAAATGCGAGGCTTTTGGCGAGCAGCAGGTGAAACCCGCTGCGCCAACAGTTCCTGTGGAAGCACCAACACCCAAAAAACCACGGTGCAGGCTAGGACATATTTTAGAACCGCCTTGATAATTCGGCCTCGCTATTTACTCCTACAATACCTTGCGCCCCAAGATACGACATTCAAAACTCAGCTCCAAAGTTTTCCACATTTGATGTGGATAATCATGGAAATACCTTGGAAAACCTATCCAAGAACTGAATTGAGCGGTTCATGAAGTCCCCGATCAAACCAGACCATTGGAAGCAAAATATCCCCTCCATCGGCTAGCCGATGGAGGGGACATCTGGAAATGCGCTTATTCGCGGATCTCGATGGCACAGCTTTCCTTGCCATCACAGGTGCTGATGAGCGTACGATTCTTGTAGTACTCGAGCTTGCCCCAGAACTCATGGCACTCGTCCACAGCTGGGTAAAACTTGATCTCGAAGGTGTCCACGCCAAAGGTGTCCTTGGTCACGATGTACATGTAGTCATAGGTGACGCCTTTTTGGGCAAGCTTGGGTGACGTGGAGAATTTGAAGGGACCGATTTTGCCGTCAGAGATGTCCTCCGTAATCGGTGCAAAAGGACCGGTACGGCCATTTTGGCTCAAAAGCACGCTCACATACGTCTGCCTCCATATCGAGGTCGCATAGTTGGCGCCGCTTGAATCGACCAGGTAGGTGGCCGAAAACGATTGCCCAGTTTCAGAAATCGTGATCGTGCCAGATTCCTTGCACTTGTCACAACCTTGCGAAAGAAAAACCACCGCCGGTGCGATCAACATGAACAACAACAAAGACTTCAATTTCATAGTCGAATACGTTTTTTGACAGTCAAAAGGATTCCTCAAATATAGTAATTAAAAAGAATGCCTAAAATGCACATTCAATACTTCGATGCCAAATTATTCTTTTGCGATGGACATCGCTGCAACCCATCGACAAAACCTCGGCTGGCATTGATCTCACAAAATCCCAGAAGCGTCCATTCCTAGCAGAACATTTCAAATATACGCAACACATCGGTCATTGTCCAACAACTTATCCAGAAAAAACACGAAACGCCTTCGATTTATCAACGTACTCACAGTTGCACGCTACGTGCACTGCCATGTTCATAAGCCGATAAGGTTTGCCGTGGCGCTGCCTAGATTTGCATCTCAACGCACAGTGAGTCGACATGGAATTTATTTCTCCCGAATTGCAAGCCTATACCGAGCGGTTTACCAGCCCGGAGCCCGCCCTGCTCAAGGCCCTCAACCACGAAACTTGGCAACATGTCGAGCGGCCACGCATGCTCTCTGGCCATCTTCAGGGCCGCATCCTCTCGCTGTTTTCCAAGATGATGCGCCCGGCACGCATCTTGGAGATCGGCACCTACACGGGCTACTCCGCGATCTGCCTCGCCGAGGGCTTGGCACCCGGCGGCACCCTGGTCACCATCGACATCGACAGCAAGCTCGAACCCATGGTGCTGCGTTACTTTGAGCAAGCAGGCCTCGGCGACCGCGCACGCATGGTCGTCGGCAACGCAATTGCCATCGTCCCCACGCTCCAAGGCCCATTCGACCTCGTCTTCATCGATGCCGACAAGGAGAATTACTGCAATTACCTCGACCTCGTATTGCCCAAAATGCGCACTGGCGGCATCATATTGGCCGACAATGTGCTCTGGAGCGGGCATGTGCTCGACCCCGGCATCACCGACATCGAAACCCAAGGCCTGCGGGAATTCGTACAAAAGGTCGCGCTCAGCGATGCGGTCGAGCAGGTCTTGCTCCCCGTGAGAGATGGCATCATGGCAGTCATGAAACGATAAGAAGATGAAAAAAATACTGTTCCTGCTGTTTTGGGGAATCATTTCGCTGCCAATGACAGCGATCTGCACCGTGCCCGACAAGCTGCGCTACTGCGACATCGAGCTAAACCTCAATGCAGATGCCCGCGCCAAAATCGAGGAATCGATCACCAAGCTCAAGCCCGCATCCCTCTATTTCAGGTCCTTGGTCGATCGGGCGAATATCTTCTTCCCCTTCATCGACGAGGCCTTTGCGTTGCGTGGCGTGCCCCAGGACCTCAAATACATCGTGATCATGGAGAGCTCGCTCAACGCCGTGGCTGTCTCCTCCTCCAATGCCGTAGGATTCTGGCAGTTCAAGGTCGAATCTGGCCGGGAATCAGGGCTGGCCATCGATGAATTTGTGGACGAGCGCAAGCATATCTTCCTGTCGTCGCTCGCCGCCGCCAAGTATTTCTACACCATCGCACGCTACTACGACAACTACCTCTATGCGACGATCGGCTACAACCGTGGACCCCTCGGGGCGATGCCCTTTACCGATGAAAAAGGATTTGGCAGCCGCAAACTGGACATCACCGGCGAAACGCATTGGTATGCCTTGCATGCCATCGCCTACAAGCTGGCATTTGAGGACGCGGTGGGCAAGACCGATCCACCGATGTGGCTGCAGCCCCTCAGCAGCCATGGCGAAACCGACGTGAAGCGGCTCGCAGAGGCCCAGAACCTGAGCCTCGAGGACTTCAAGAAATACAACGCCTGGATCAATGGCAGCCAACTGCCTGCCGGCAAGGATTACATCTACTACGTGCCCCGCCAAGGCAAGCCCGAGCTCGCCCTCATGCAACACGTGGGCGGCAGCGGAGCAGGCAAGCAAATCGGGGGAAATACGCCCACAAAGGTCATCGAGAAGCCCAAGCCCGCCGTCGACACACAGCGCGACACCCGCAAATTCTCCTACCTGGAACCCAACGACGACCCCGACTATGGCGTGGAATACGTGCGTGTGAAAAAAGGCGAGGGCCTCGTGGAAATCGCCGTGCGCAACGGGGTCAAGGTCAAGAAATTGCAGGAATACAACGGCGTGACCAACTCCTACCGCGCAGCCGAAGGCGACATCCTGTACCTGAAGGCGCCCCAATCGCGCCACCACCACATCGTGCAGGCCGGCGAATCGCTCAAGGGCATCTCGGAAAAATATGAAAGCACGCCCGAGAAACTGCGCGAAAAAAACCACCTCAACGGCAGCACCGTTTTTGCGGGACAAAAACTGAGCCTCAAGAAAAAAGTCGCCAAAGGCCAGAAGCCGACCTTGCTGGCTACGCCCATCCTTGCCGAAGAAATCGAGGAAGTCGTCGTGCCGATCGAGGTCAAGGAGCAGCCGAAAGAAACCCTCGCCACGGGCACGGGCCTCATGCAAATGGATCCCAGCAGCTACCGTCTGCCAGCTTTTGAGTCCAAAATCGTGCTGCACACCGTCGGCCCCAAGGAGTCGCTCTGGAAGATCGCCAAGAAATATGGCGCCTGGGCCGACGTGATCAAGAAACTCAACAACATGAGCAGCAGCGAGGTATCGCCCGGACAGCAGCTCAAGGTGCTGCAAGTCACCGACCGATAAGCAGCGCAAATCAGCTCACTTGCCCGGCACGATCGTGGTCGCACTCATCCAGCATTTAAAAGGGTAGGTATCGCCCGGCCTAAAACCGATAAAAGCCGCCTCTTCCGCCGTGGGCGCGAGCTTGGCATACTCATAAAGCCGCTCATTGGCTTGGGTGGCATAGTTGCTGTCGACGTTGATGAGTTCGCGGCAGAGGTTCATGAGCAGCCAATAGATGGCCTTTTGGGCAAATGCAGAGGTTTTGCAAGTCTTGTTCCCCTCCAAATACAGGTTCATGAGCTGAATGTAGGGTTCGCCCCAGGTCGGCAGATGCTGCATCGCAGCCTGGATGCTGCTGCGAGCACTTCTGAAATCGCGCTCTGCTAGCCAGCAGTGCGCGATTTGCAGGAGATCGACGGCCTTGAGGCGGTCCTCATGTTCCAAGTCCACGGCGCGCTGCCAGTGGCTGCGCGCCAGCCCCCATTCACCTGCATTGAAGGCCTGTGCGCCGGCTAGCCGGCGCAGCCATGCTTGGTCTGCGGCCGCCAAGGCCGTGGCCATCGCCG
>JANMIM010000958.1:0-3641 GCA_031375795.1 Bacteroidota bacterium | reverse complement strand
GCGGGCTCCTGCAGGGCCCCCTAGAATGTTACACATTCCAATGAATCCTATTATCCCCTGCGGCAATCGACCTTGATCGCATATCGTTCTCACCAAAAGGCGAGCGCAATGCCTGCATGTATCGCGGGAACCAAACTGAATCTCCAATTTCCAAATTCAGTCTCCGGCCTGCCTTCCAAGTAGTCGTAGTCGCGGCAGTCGTATTCGTAGGTTCCATCGCTTTGAACCTTGACACGGTGCACGCCCACCCTGGTTCCACATCCACTGCTGAATTCAATTCCCATCCGATCGCCCAGCGGCCGTTCGAAAGAAGCCATTGCACTCGGGCCCATGGTCACGCGTTGCTCATCCTTTCTGCCGCAAGGCGCGCTATATGAGCCATAATAGCCCCAATAATAAACTCCGGATTGCCATGCTTTGAGGCCAAGCAGGAACGAACTGCGGATCCTCCATTTACCCGAACCCCTGGTTTCAGTAGAGGAGCATCCACCATAGACCGAAAAGCCCTTTCCCATGCCACCCAAGAGGAGCGGAGAACCAAAAAGTCGCACACGTTCAAGAGGAAGCACCGTCGTAATGGGCAAATGAAAGCTGAAAGCGAAATCTGGTTTCCATCGATGTTTGCTCTGAAACCGCAATCCCAAATTGAAATTGAGCAAGCCATCCGCCATCACGTTGGTTCGGAATTGGACCTTGCGATCGGAATCTTCGAATTGGCCGAATGCATTTTGCGTCATGAGAAGCATCAGCACCACGATCCAGCAGCAAGAGAGTGTTTGGAATTTGAAAGTCTTCATGAGACAAACTGAGGGATTGCAGGGCTGCGATTAGGTCGGGAAATAGAATGCCTGCATCAATTTCATGTTGGAGGGCTTGCCAAAGGAAAGTACGTTCAGCGACCCACCCGGCATGCTGAACCGCGCCTGGGACAGGATCCAAAGCATGTGGATCTTGAAGTGATCCAATTTGGCGACTTCGATCACATTTTCTTGGCTTGCAGTTCCCAAGAATTCCTTCAGCTCTTCCTCCAGCGTTTCGACGGTCATCTGTGGGTCGTCGAGCATGCTTTGCAAGCCTGCCTCCATGGACACGCCATCGCCAAAACTGTATTTCCTGACCCTAGCCGTGATCATGTTGGTGGTCGTCACCATTTTGGGGGCAATGAAGATGTAGCGCTTGGTACAGACAACGCTCACCGTGGCTGTGGTGGTGCCGACTACCTTGCCACCCGCATAGTTTCCCTTTGGAAAGAAAAGATAATTTTCGCCGTTTTTGAGTGGGGTTCCCATTTTGATGCAATATGATAGGTACATTGCAAGATACGCAACGGCGATGAAACAATGGATGATTTTGTGGAGCCGACCCGGGCGGCGGATGGCCGATGACATGATGGCCGCCCCATTTCCATCGCGAATTTTCGCAGTAACTATCGAGAGAATTTTGTAATTTTCAGGATAGAAGCCAAGTTTTCATTGAATTCAAAAGGAAAATACATTTTGTTGATCTGCCTCCCATTGGTCCTCTTGGGGTTGGCGGGCATGTATATTTTTCCTTGGTTTCCGGGAAATGGCTTCGTGCACCGCGATTCGAAACCGGCCCAGAAGCTGGATGCCAGGACCATCGAGTTTGCCGGCAAGAGCTTCGACGTCCTCAAGGTGGACCCCAAGAAACAGGAGTTGCGGCTTTTTTGGAAGGATGCGCAAGGGAAACCTTTTGGGAGTTTCGAGGCACTGCAGGAGAGCCTGAAAGTAGAGGGCAAAACCATGCGCTTCGCGATGAACGCGGGCATTTTTTCAGAAGACCGCACGCCTGGAGGCCTCCATATTGAGAATGGCAGCGAGCTCAAAAGCCTCAACCTCAAGGAGGGTGCCGGCAATTTCCATATGAAGCCGAATGGCGTCTTTCTATTGGGTGCCGAGGGCGCGAGTGTGGTGGAATCTGAAACTTATTCGCAGTCGCAAGAATCCCCCACCATCGCCACGCAATCTGGCCCCATGCTCGCCATCAATGGGGAGATGCATCCTGCATTCCGTGAAGGCTCGCCCAATACGAACATCCGGAACGGTGTCGGGGTAGACCGACAAGGCAATATTTGGTTTGTGATCTCCAATGAGCGTGTGAATTTCTTTGACTTCGCGAGCTTGTTTGTGAAGCAGCTCGATTGTCCCGATGCTTTGTACCTGGATGGCGCTATTTCTGCGATGTATTTGCCTGAATTGGAACGCAATGATTACGGGTTTGGGTTTTGTGGGATCTTGGCGGTGGTGGAATGAGGGGGGAGTTGAAAGTTCAGAGTTCGGAGTTCAGAGTTCAGAGTTCAGAGTTGGGATATTGTTGAAGGAAAATCGGAACGATTAAGTTCCGAGTGCTGGCTCACTTTTCACTTTTCCACTTTTCACTTTTCACTTAATTGTTATGGCTGAAACGGAGGGTACTTTTTTGCGGGTGATGTCTGGTCGGAGTACGCGGCAGTTGCTGGCGCTGCTGCGGGAGCGGGACGATTATGTGCCCGATGCGGTGGCGGCTGCGATGGCGGAATTGAAACGGCGTGGGGTCTCGGCTTTTGATGTCTCCAATGCCTGGGACGACGGGGAGTTGGAGGCCGAAGCCCGGCTGCGACTTGCCTCGATTCCGCTTCAAAAATCTTGGAAGATTTTTTGGCTGCTCCTCCCCTTTTTGGCACTCACGCCTTTGGGTGCCTTTTACATCAGGCGCTATGTCGACGGCGGGTACCGCCGCCGATCGATCCAATTTCTGGAAGCGGTCATCATCGGCTTCACCGGCTACCTGATTTTGCTAATGCTGTATTGGAGATACAGCTAGCCTACCATTGGGTGCTTGCCTTTGCCTTGAAAACCTGAATTTTTGCATTCCCCTCCCCAATTGCCCAATTCAGCCTAAATTGCGTGCAAAAAGTTGTCCTTGCCCACCGCATCCACCCGCCTATGGTCCATCGCTGCCATCGCAACCCTCCTCATGGGCCTGCTGATGGCGCTACTTGACAAGGCTTTTGCGAGCGGCGGCGAGTATTGGCGGTCTTGGGTGACCGAGCACAGCACCTTGGTGTATTTCTGCGAGCCTGCCGATGTCGGGGCCTTGCTCCGGCAAAAGGTAGACACCTATACCAACCTCAGTTTCTTTTTCTTGGGCACCTTGGTGCTGGGCTATGCCCGGCAAGACCGGCGCAATGGTGCCGACCGCTTTGCGGGTTCGCATCCGCAGTGGTCACGTTGGTTTGGGATCGCGCTTTGGATGACCTTTGCGGGCAGCACCTTGTTTCATGCCTCCCTCACCCGCAGCGGGGAGGCGCTGGACCTGGCCGGCACCTACGCTGTGGCATTGATGCCGGGCTTTTTCAACCTGCATCGGCTGTGGTGCCTGTTCACGGGAAGGCGATTGCCAGCCTGGATCTTCTTGCTTGCATGGATGGCGGTGTGGCTACTGAGTTCGCTGCTGATATTTAGGCTCAGTTCGCGCATAGTCGTGCCCGGTGGCTTGCTGCTGATCGGGATGACCGGGTTTTTGATGTGGCTGAAATTGCGACCGCGCAGCGGCTGGCGATGGGCGGCGAGCAGCATTTTGCTGGCGGTGTTGGCGGCGGCGTTTTTTGTGATGGACATCCAAAAAGTCGGATGTGACCC
>JANMIM010000415.1:0-1903 GCA_031375795.1 Bacteroidota bacterium | reverse complement strand
GCACGTCCAATCAAGTTCATGAAAAAGAAACATTACATCATCACCGGCACGTCCAGGGGCATCGGCGAGGCAGTGGCCAGAAAAGTGCTGAGCACCGACAACGTGGTCTTTTGCATTTCCCGCAACCAAAACCCCAGCCTCTCGGTCGAGGCGCACGTCAAGGGCTGGAAATTGCAGGACATTGTGCTCGACCTCAACGAGACCAGTAGGATCAATGAGATGATGCGTGACATTTTCAGGGCTATCGACCCCGACGAGGTCGAGGAGATCAGTCTCATCAACAATGCGGGCATCATCCATCCGATCAGGTTGATCGGTGAAACGGAGGCCTCGGAAAAGATCATCCGCAGCATCAATGTGAACATGACCGCTGCGCTCCTCATCAGCGACCGCTTCGTGCGCGAGACCGAAAACTGGAATGTGCCTCGCAAGATCATGAACCTGAGTTCCGGCGCCGCGCAACGCACTGTCAAGGCTTGGAGCGCCTACTGCTCCGCCAAGGCCGGCTTGGAGATGTACAGCAAATGCCTTGTCGACGAGCAAAAGGGCCTCCCCAATCCCGTCAAGGTGGTTTCCTTTTCGCCAGGCGTCGTCAATACCGAAATGCAGGAGGAAATCCGCAACTCACAGCCCGAGCATTTTCCCGAGCTCGACCGCTTCAAGGAAATGAAGGAGTCGGGCCGGTTGCTGGAGCCCGCCTTTGTCGCAGACCAAATGCTGACGCTGCTCGCCTCTCCCGACTATGGTCGGCAGACCGTGATGCACATCAATGAATTGCTCTGATTGCTACGATGCGATCGCAACTTTCCTTGTCGAGGTATGGGAATTTCCGTTGATTTGAAACGGACCTGGCGACACCGCAAACGGTGGGCCGGGTAGGAAGCGATTGGAAAAAAAAGCAGCACCGACCGGTTTTTATGCAGCCATCAGGCTCCTGAGCATCGATGTGGCCCTCGGCGCCCTCGGTGGCGGCTGGATGGTCGCCCACTACCTGGAAGTAGCGATGCCTTGGGCCTGGTATGTGATCCTGCCCATCGCCGTCTGGGCCATCTACACAGGCGACCACTTGCTGGACGCCATGCGGCTCGGAGAACGCTCCAGTACGCCCCGGCATCAATTCCACCATCGTTTTTTTCCTTGGTTGATGGGGTTGGCGGCTACATCGGCGCTCACCTGCATCGTCCTGGCCTTGCTTTTTCTGGGGCAGGAGGGCTTCTTTTTCGGACTTGCGATGGGAGCCCTGGTCTTGGTGCACTTTGCCTTGGTAAAGCTTGTGGGGCAGAGGACATCACCGTTTTTGGTGAAGGAGTTGGGCGTTGCGCTCATCTATGCTGCGGGGATCTGGGGCCTGCCGCTGATTTTGTCGGGGAAATGGGGCACCCGCGAGGCGATGGTGCCGGCGGCGCAATTTCTGTTGCTGGCCTTGGTGAATTTGCTGGAATTTTCATTGTATGAATACGAAAGCGACGTCGCCGACGGGCAGACGTCCTTTGTGCAAGCGATCGGTCGCAAAGGCGCGATCCGTTTCATTCGATTGATCCTGGCCGCGATGGCAGGGTTGGGGGCTTTTTTGCTGGCCACGGTCGACGGCATGCCGCTGTTGCGCTTGGAGTTCATCTATGCCAGCATGGCCATCGTCTTGGCTGCCTTGATCTACAAGCCCGTGTGGTTCATGGACGAGGAGCGGTACCGCGCCGTCGGTGACGCCGCCTTCTTGATCCCCTTCCTTTTTCCGCTCATGGCCGGCCTATGAACGGTGCCCGCATCGCCAGAGGCTATGACCGGCTTGCTGCGGTCTACGACCTGCTGGCCCGTGCAGTATATGGCAACGCGCTACGCAAGGCGCAGGCCTGTTTTCTCGCGGACCTACCGGCAGATGCACGCGTGCTGCTGCTGGGTGGTG
>JANMIM010000383.1:0-6845 GCA_031375795.1 Bacteroidota bacterium | reverse complement strand
GAGGAGGTCAAAAAAAATTCAACTTCCCAGAAGAAGTCCCGCCAATTCTTTTAAGAGACGCAGATGGGAAATTCATCCATTAAGATTGTCTATTTGCTTTTAGGATTGGTGCTTGGCTTTTTGAGTGGGCTATGTAGTACCTATCATTTGGATCAATTGGGCGCATTTTGGAGGCCACCGGTAGTCTTTTGGCTCTTTTTAATGTTCTACAGTGGTCTCTGGGAGCGGTGGAGCAGCCTCCGCCTCATCGCACTCTTACCATTGTTCCTGATTACACATTGGCTGGTAATCACACTATTTGCCTTTTCCTCAACCAGCATGATGGGCCTGGGTGCAGTATTGGCGTTCAGTTCAACCGTGATCGTGCTTGATTTGAAAAGAATTCAAGTCTTTTTGATCGTGTGCGTTTTCCTTGGGCTCATTGGTTTGGGGTTCGACTTTGGATTTGAAATTTTGGAGAATGTTATTTCGCGTGTCGGTTGGATGCAGTTGGGCTATACGCCAGACTGTGTCAGCAGAGGCGCAATGTTGATGGTAATCCTTTGGCAAGCAATTGCCTTCCCTACGATAGTGACGCAATTGCATCATCACCAAATCCAAGATTTGAAAGGAGATTAGAGTACCGATTTCAATATGGAAATCAAGAGCAACAACTAATGAATGGGAAAGATACCCTGCAAAATAGCCAAGGTCAGCCTGGCAGCTGGCTTGGGCCTGGGAGCAGCCTCAGTCATTTATTTGGTCTTTGTCAAGACCAATGCCATCCATAATACTCGTCCTGGTTTGTTTGTGGGCCTTGCTACTACAATCACTGCGATTGTGGGAGTATTGATTGCATGGCTTATGAAAATGCGTGGTTCAGAGCGGATGAGGAACTATCTTTTTCTTGCAGGATCATTGTTCCTTGGATACGCTGGCTTGGCATGGCAGATGCTTAACGCGGGCTATTTCTTTGCGTTGATCATGCCAGCGGAACTTTGCTTACAAGCACTTATCGCATGGATTTGCATACCTACCACCTTGCTGAGGAGGATTTTGGGACCAGTGATCATGTCAATCATGTTTATTTTCGGAGGTTATGTGAGTATGCACCACGAAATGTTTGGAATTCGAAATGAACACTACTGGACATTTTTGATTTTCCTATACCCCCATTTGAGCATCTTCGTCTCTCTGATTGGCTTGAAAGTAGGGAAGTCCAGTGCGCACCTGGAGCAACAGGATATCGCTTCCTAGCGTTTATTCATAAGATAGGCTTGCTCCCCAAGATGATGATCTTTCAACGCATCCGCCCCAGAAATAGATTTCATAGAAGAGGAAGATTGCATTCCAGCATACGCAATGTCTTACAGGAATCTAAAAACCTAGAGCGTCTATGAACGTACGCCAACAACGAAAGGAGTAAATCGAATATGACAAATAAAATGTAGAAGACCTTTGCAGGCCTAAAACTTGGGGAAACCTGACTTGCACTCCTCCCCAAAATTCACGACCTTCATATCCAATTCTCAAAACCCAATCATTCACCAAAATGAAAATGAAAAATCTCATCCTCCTTCTCACATTCTTCCTCCCTGCATGGGTGCTGTCGCAAGACCAAGGCGACGCAAATTGGCTGGACGACCGAGCGTTTTGACACGCAGGAACTTGCGCCCGGCAGCTACATAGCACATGTGCGCATGGGCGAGCGTGTGGCAGACCTGCATGTGCAAGTGGTGCGGTAGCCCGCTTGTCGGGATGGGGATCTGCCAAGCTGCCCCCAAAATTGCGCGAAAAGGTGAGTTTCAACTATCGTTGATGGGAAATTTGTGTTTCGGTCGAGTTGGTTTCACGTTATGCTTATCGACAAGTGTGCTAGTAACCGCTGCGTCCTTTCCCGCATCAATGTGGGAGGGTGACACGGGGGCTACTGGCAATCATTCCGATAAGCATGTTTCACGTTTTCAAAAATGTTCTATATTGTGCCTATTCCCCAAATTGTAAATATATGGATATGTCAAATATGTTGAAAATTGGATCGATTTTTGGTGTGCTGTTCGTGATGGCAAGCTTATGCTTTGGCCAAAATAATTTTGAAGATGTGGTGTATCTCAAGAACGGAGGCGTGATACACGGAATGATCATTGAGCAAATCCCAAACAAGTCACTCAAGATACAAACTGTAGGCCGCAACATCTTTGTCTATTCAATTGATGAAGTCGAGCGGATCACCAAGGAAGCAATCCCTAGCGAAATGCAGCCGAAACTACGGCATAGCCCCTCAGAGGTGCATAAGGGTCGTTTGACATTTATTTTGGAGGGTAATTTGGGGGTCATCCTCAGTGATCCCGATTCAGCAGGAACGAAATACAGCGCCGACATCTCAGGTGGTGCCACTGCTGTCATCGGGTTCAACATGGGTCAGAAAGCAAGTCTTGGTATCGGGGGCGGGTTTGATCAAATTGGGGGCCTAAGTTTTTTTCCCATTTTTGTGGATTGTCGGTATTTTTTCAACCGTCAAAAGCTTTCTCCTTATCTCTCGGCAGGCATTGGTTATGCCTTGGGGACTGATTATCAAGACAACAACAGATACTACAAGACCAAATACAATTCTGCTGGAGGACTTTACCTCAATCCCAACGTCGGGATCAAATTCAATCTCAGCCCTAGGACTGGACTGAATTTTGGCGCGGGACTTCGAATACAAGGAAATAGTGGCCATGTGAGCAGCCCTCGGGGAAATATCAACTATAACTATATGATGACTTTTTTTAACACTAAGATTGGACTTATTTTTTAGAAGCGGCACAGAGAATTTTACAATGAGCCTCCTCCAAAATGGAATGAGAGATTGGAATGTGAATACTTTCGTTTTTAGTGATTTACAGCCTCGCGAGTTGGCGGTTTCGTAATATGTAATCTGCATTTGAGTGAAATGGTGGATTCAGACGTGTTGATCGATGTTGATTTTGTAGCACGAGTGCGAGCGCGCCAAGTTTCTGAACCCGGTTGAAAGGGCATTAACACAATGAGCCATTCCATCAAGCCCTATTCTGGATCGGCCCATCCCGAAAATTCCGTCAATTCGGCGGGAATCAAATTCTTTAATCCAGAACAAAGCTTATTCCTCGAAAACCTCCATCCCCATCCCCAAACCCATACCGTAATCCCCCAAAAACCAAAAAAGCCCCGGAACAATCCGAGGCTTTTTCAAATCCATGCATCCTAGCCGATCATTCGATCTTGGCGAGGCGGGCGGTGACCTTGACGTCGGTCTTGGTAAAGATGAAACCGATTCCCAGGATCGGGCGCTTGGTGGTGACTTCGTACTGTGGGTAGAAAATCACGTCGTAGCCGGGGTTGGCGGTCATGAGCTCATACAGCGCGTAGCTCGAGGTGGCATCGGTGAGGAGGTTGCCGATGATGGGCAGGCTGGCTACGCTGCCGCCAGAAACGGTGCCGGTCGTCTTCTTGAATAGGCGCTTCCAGTCGATCATCAGGATCTTGGTGGTGGAGGCCTCTGCACTCACTTGGCCGGAGTACGTGAAGTCTGCCTTGTGCCATTGCATGTGGGCGTTTGGCTCACGCATCGAGTGATTGATGCCGGTGCAGCCGCTGAAAAGGGCGATCACCAAACCTACGAGGAAAAAGGTTTTGAGAACTTGATTTTTCATGATGTGATTATTGTTTAAAAAGCCCAAATATAGCAATCGCAACAACCAGAAGCTATCATGGCGGCTGCTTTTCAGACAATTTTGACCATAATAGCCCTTTTGGGATGGAATCGGTGTCAAGGAAAGGGGAAACCTTCAGCTGGCCCACGAATGCACAGACGCGACGTGCGCATGCTTCGGTGCTGCAATCGGCTGAAAGAAAACGAAAGGGAAATGATCCAGGAAATCAGCGCAGCACGTTGATGCGCTTTACAACGCTGGCATCTGCGGTTTGGAAATGCAGCAGGTAGCTGCCCACGGCCATGTCGCTCACGTCGAGGACTTGCGAGGATGTCTGCATGCCCAGTTCGATGGTCTTGACCAAGCCGCCCATGAGGTTGGTGACGGTGATTTGGACATCGTCGGCAGCGGTAAACGGCGTCTGGATGTGCAATTGGTCGGCCACGGGGTTGGGGTAGACTTGGATGCTATTGTCGAGGTCACTGGCCAGGCCGGTGACCGTCAATCCCAGCGTGTTGCAGATGCTGTCGCGACCGCAATCGTTGATGGTGGTGAGGCAGACGGTATAGGTGCCTGGGGCGGCGTAGCTGTGGATCGGGTTTTGCAATGTGGAGGTGACGCCGTCCCCAAAGTTCCAGATCCAACCGATGAGGTTGCCGCCGGTGACGTCGGTAAATGCGACCGTGAGGTTGTTGATCGTCTGCGAAAATTGGGTCGCGGGAGCGGCACAGGTGACATTCATCCAAAACCATGAGCTGTCCATGCCGCAAGGGCCGTAAGCCTTGAGGCAAACTTGGTAGTTGCCGGGCATTGCATAGCTGTGTGTCGGATTTTGGACGGAGGAGGTGCCGCCGTCGCCAAAGGTCCACATCCAGGCGTTGACCCCGCCAGAGGACCAGTCGGTGTATGTGACATCGAGGCCCGTGGCATTGGAGCTGAAGGACGCGACAGGGGCAGGGCAGGTGACCACGACCGTGCGGCAGAAGGAGTCGGAACCGCAAACGCTGCTACTCCAGAGACAGACTTGGTACACCCCTGCCGATGCATAGGTATGGTTGGGGTTGCGCAAGGTGGAGGTATTGCCATCGCCAAATGTCCAGTACCAAGCGTTGGGGACGTTGCTGCTCAGGTCGTTGAATTGAACTCCGAGATTGGTGGTGTTGAATCCAAAGTGCGCCTCGGGTGCCTGCCCCAATGCGATCATGGTGTCTGCACGACAGGCTACCGACCACCCAAAAAGGGTATCGTTGAGTCCGACGGTGTAGCTGCCGGCCGCTGCATAATAATGCGTGGTGTCCATGCCAACCGTGAGGCGCTGATTGCCCGTGTTGTCGCCAAAGTTCCAGATCACGCTGTGACCCGCGCGGCCCAAGAAGGCTGCGACGTTGTACATGCGGTGCGCCAAGACCGGGGAGGAGGTATTGACGAAGTTCACCGTGGATGGGCCCGAGATGCAACCGGGGTTGGCATCAAAGTTGGCCTTGAGCGCATAGGAAACCACTGGGTCGAGGAGGATGTCGCAATTCATGGCGTGGCCCTCGACCGTGATGTCGTAGGAGTGACGCCAAGTACCGGCCATCTGCGCACCTGCCAACCATTCGCTCGCGCCATCTTCGGCTGCGTAGTCGTTCACGACCACGCCGACTGGATTGGCAGAATTGTTGCGCACCACCACGACATAGCCGCCGGTCATCACCGCAGGCACTGGGAAGTTTGCAACTTTCTCGAGTCCGCTCAGGGTGTAGCCGTGGCGGTTGGTGTCGACAGCGACGATGGCCGTGCGAATCGGGGCACCCATCGGCAATGAATCAGGACGGGCTTGGTACAGCTCCACAACGAGGTTGCTGGATGCGCCACCTGCCATGGTCGTCTTGAAGGCGTAGAAACGCAACTTGCTGATGGTGATCGGTTGTGGGGCGTCGTAGTATTGGGAAAGGGCTGCGGCGCTGGTGCTGCCGTTGACGTTCAGGACTTTGAGGCTGGAGGATTTGTTGATGGCGTAGGCAAGGGAATCGTTGCTGCAAATGGACATTTGGGTGTGGTGCGGAGTCTCCAGCGAAGCTGAGCTGGTGCGGGCCACCAAGTGTTGGTCCCGGATGATGTGCGCATCCTCCACTGTCAGTACATGCTGGGCAGCAAGCTGTCCAATGCATGTTGCCACCATGGCAATTATCAGAGTCCAAAATCTTTTCATACCAATAACCATTCTACCAACATGACAAAGCTATGGGAGTAAATGTGAAAAAGCAAGAGAAATCGAAAATAATTCTTGAATTCTTACATCTGTCCACATTCGGGCTATGGATGTGCATGCATGTGAATGATCCTTTTCCCCCGACGAGTTTGGCAATTCTCCCCTTGTGATGGCCGAAAAATTGCAATTTCCCTTCAAAATATTACTTCTGCCACAGATAGTTCGCCAGCTCCAACTGCCGATCCCCTTCAAATCGCGCTTGTTGCAGGTCCTTGATCCGCTTTCCCGATCGCCCTACGACAATTCCTTGGTATTCCTGATTTTCCAGCACATCGCGCATGCTGATCGTGTTGGCGTCGTTGTATTTGCCGCCGCAACCGATCTTGTCGGCATAGTCCCGCACATCGCTGTACTTGAAAACCGCCACATTGTAGTCGGGGGCACTGCCGTCGCGGTCGGTCCAGAGGAGCCGCAGGTACCGGATCTCTTGGTGCGCCCGACCGGAATTTTTGTCAAAGGTCTCGTCCACGATGAGCTCCACGACCTGTGAAAACCGCTCAAAAGCTGCGGGATCGGGGTTCCACCACGATGCTGAGCGGGATCGGCTGCTGTCGCCTGCCTCGCGTGCGACCAGTGCGAGCAAATCGCCGTAGTGTACCGGCGTCTGGAAATCATCGGCCGAATAGCCCTGCACCACGCCCGCCTTGAGGCCCTGGATCAGCAACTGCGCGATGCCTTTGCAGGCCTGCAATTCTTGCAATTGGCCGATCGCCTTGCCAGGCGCTCCTGGGCGGCTTTCAAACAAACCGATCGGCAGCGCGGCCTCTGCCAGCCGCAAATTGGCCTTTTCCTCCAGGTCGATACGCAATACGCGGGTGTATTGGCTGAAGGTGCTGCGAGGATCGATGCGCGGCCGACCCAGCGGCTCGCCTTGGTCGACATGGAGCAGGTCCTTTTGGGGGTTTTCGCAGGCCATCACGACCTCGTTGAAGGCGATG
>JANMIM010000362.1:0-4330 GCA_031375795.1 Bacteroidota bacterium | reverse complement strand
ACCGCGACCATTTTCACGATTGTCTCGGCGATCCATTGTTGCATTGGCTGGCCATCATTTCCCAAACGGCTTCAATTTGGCGAGGTCCTGGGCACACTGCATTTCGGTGATGACCCACTGAATGCGGCGGCGAGCGATCGTGAGGGGATGCGACGGAAATCGGTCGTCATAGGTCTCCTTTTCAGATTGGTTCATCGGCGAGCCATCCGTGACGCTTGCCTCATAGGGGGCGGCGATCCAGTGGTGAAGGCCATCCTCGTCGAGCTTGACGACGCCGGTTTCCATCAATTGGTCCAGCACCAGCGCCTCACGCATGCCCGTTTCCAGGACCTCGATGGCCTGCACCTTCACGACAAAACTGCAATCTTTGAAAGGCAGGGTCAGCGAGGCCACGTAGGTCGTTCCGTTGGGATCTTGGGGAATCTTGACAATCGTCACGACGGCCGCAAAACCCCGCCAATCCACCAAATCCACCGCGATCAGGCCACCCTTGGCTGCCACGGCGAGCTTGCGGTAAAATCCGCGGAGGTCGTCGAGGTCCTGCAGGGAGGGAATGTCGGGGGCCATGTCGAAAAAATGGAGCGACAAGGCGGTCGTGTGGGCGGGATGGATCCAAAGCTTCACTTTTGCATCGTCTTTTTCCATTGTCCAGGCTTCGCCATCCGTTTCGGGGACGGGGAGGCTCAGGGATTGGATGCTGACTTTGGGGCGGTTAAAGAAATTGAACATCGTTTCAGGGTGAATGGATGGACGCGTCTGCCTGGTAGGCTTGTGCCGATGGGCAGACGTTGCTGGTAAATCTACGAATATCTGGACTTATTCGGCGGCGCTCCACAGGGCAACGCTGGGGACCGACGAGCAGCGGATTTCCCCGCGCTGCTTTTGCGGAGTCGATTGGCTACATTACCTTTGGGCCAAATGCAATTTCAGGGATGAACTGGAGCAAATTTCGCAATGAATCAACGCCAGCATTGGCGAGGGGCCTCGTAGCCTTGATCGCAATATTGTGGGTCTACGGATGCAACGACGGGCCGCAAGTCCAGACGCCCGACATGGGGGTCACGGTCGTGCAACCCGACACGAGCCATACCAAGTCCTTGGTCGCATTTGAGGCGCGCGTGGCCGATCGGTTTGCAAAAAATGACACCGCCATCGTCGACCACCAGAAATTGCTCCATTTGATCACCGATTCGATCCCCGGGTACAAATTGGAGGTCAATGAGTCCAAGACCTTTCACGCACCGTTGTTTACATTTGCAGAGGCCAGCAAGGTTTTTTACAATTCAGAAGAAGACTACATCGAATTCACGGCCGGCGACTATGTCACCAATCCCGATTTTTTCAGGGTCAATATCCAGCGCTACAACCTCGCCGTGGGTGTGGAGATCAGCGGCGTGAAGGATGAGAAGCGGCTCGACCCCGAACTCCAACCTGCCGAGGCAAAGGATTTTTTTGTCTGGGCTTCCTACAACAACCGCAAGCACATCGCTTGGGTGTATATCGGTATCGACGAGCGCTATTTTGTGACCATTGAAGCGACAGCGCAAGACAGCTTCTTGGATATGGAGCGTGTGAAGCAGTGGCTGGATTGGGGGAAATTGTGGGAAAAATCATAGGGATGCGCTGCGCCATTTAGGATGCGGAAAAATAGCAGCCAGCAAGCGGTGAATTTAATGCATCACAGCAATTTCCGTGAAGGTTTTGTCGGTATAAAAGCGAATGGGAAGCCCATGCTGGAATACCAGGTCGACGACCTCCAAGTAAACCGCAGGCGGATCATCCTGTGGGTTGTCGCGTGCATAATAGACGGTGCCTCCCCTCGTGGCAAGTTTCAAAAATGAAGAATCCAATTCCGAAACCGACGTGGGTTTCCCATCTGCAAGAATATTGCCGGAAGCCTCAAGATAGACCTTGATGACATTGCTATCGGCTTCGAATTCAGCGGATTTGATGGCTGCATCCACCACGGCGGTACTGTCGGCGGGTGAAATGCTCGTTTGATTTGGTGTACCACATCCTGCCAATCCAAAAGCGATAACAAGCATCAAAAGATTGGTTTTGAACATTGGGAATGAAATAAATCGTTTACAAATTGGGACTAAAAAAAGAAAGCCTGCGCTAAATATCCGCGATCACGGCGACAAATCCAAATCAACAAATCGAGCGACAACGGTGATTGGGACAAGATCAGAAATTCTCCCGTCGAAATATCACCACATCAAGAAGAAAATGATCCCAGCGGGTGTACGGCAATTTCACATCCATTCGTCCGCCCACAAGCAAATTTTTGGAGAGGGCCGACGAACAAACTGTGCAAGCCGCCGCACAACAGAAAACCAAAAATTCACCCCAAAGTAAAATTCTGCAAATTCTGAAAATTCTGCTAATTCTGCCTAAACATTTTGCCCGGATTCAAGATCCCATTGGGATCAAACACCTGCTTGATTTGCCGCATCAAATTCAATTCGACAGGACTGAAGGCGATCTCCATGTAATCCATTTGAGCGATGCCGATGCCGTGCTCGCCGCTGAGCGTGCCGCCCAGCGCGACGGTATAGGCAAAGATCTCGCGCACAGCCAGATCCGTGCGCTCCACCCAATCGCCGAGGTTTTCGTTGGGCCGGGGAATGTGCACGTGCAGATTCCCATCGCCGGCGTGTCCGAAACAAAACGCCTCGATGCCATATTTTTTGGCGGTCGATTTGATGCAAATCCAGAGCTTGGCGAGCTCGGCGCGTGGCACGACCGTGTCTTCTTCCTTGATCATGCGGCCGGCGCGGGTGGCCTCACCGATGGCACGGCGCACTTTCCAGAGCCGATTTTGCTCGTCGGTCGTCTCCGCAAACAGCGTTTCCGTCGCACCAAACGACTCCAGCAAACCAAATATCGTCTCGCATTCCGCCATGATACGCGCTTGGTCGTGGCCGTCGACCTCGATGAGCAAGTGCGCCTCGATGCCAGTGGTGTCAAATGGAAATTCGCCGAGGTAGTTTTGCGCCAAATCCACCGCTTCCTTTTCCATGAATTCCAGCGCACTTGGCACAATGCCAGCCCTGAAAATCGCGGAGACAGATTCGCAAGCCTGCTCGGCAGACGCAAATGCCGCCAACATCACCATGCATTGTCCGCGGGCGGGGATGAGCTTGAGCGTGGCCTCGGTGATGATGCCGAGCGTACCCTCGCTGCCCACCATGAGCTGCGTGAGGTTGTAACCCGTCGAGTTTTTCAGGGTTTTTGCACCCGTGCGAATGATGTCGCCCGTGGGCAGCACCACCTCCAAATCCAAGACATAATCCTTGACGATGCCATACTTCACGGCGCGCAATCCGCCGGAATTTTCCGCAATATTTCCACCGATGTAGCAGCTGCCTCGGCTTGCGGGATCCACGGGGTAAAAGAGACCTTTTTCGGCGACCGTGTCTTGCAAAACTTGGGTGATCACGGCGGGTTGCGTCGTGACCTGCAGGTTGCGCTCATCGATGTGCAAGATGCGGTTCAGGCGGTCGGTGGCGAGCACCACGCCCCCGCACACGGGCAGCATGCCCCCGCTCAAGCCGGTGCGTGCGCCAGCCGGTGTCACGGGGATGAGCCGCGCATTGCAATGCCGCAGGATGCCCGCGATCTCCTCCGCATTTCCCGGTTTCAGCACCACATCGGGCGCAAACTTGAAGTCCTCGGTGTAGTCGTGGGAATAGCGATCGAGGTTCTCAAGGTCCTGCAATACATGCATTTCACCGACGATGGCAGCAAAAGCCGCAAGGTCGGTGGGGGTTATCTTCTGGAAATTCTTGGCACTCATCCACCTGCAATTGAGCTGCAAAAATAGGGGAATAATGTGGTTTTGGGACACCTACTCCAAAAGAAAGCGCGCCATTTCCTCGGGTGTCGGGATGCGGCAGGTGTCTTTTTTCCCAAACATGCGGTAGCGGTTGCGGGCGATCAGCTTGTAGAAAAAGTCGCGGATGAAACGCGGCACGATCACAAAGCCGTAGCCAAGGTACCAAGGAAAGCGCAGGCGCTTGGCGATGCGCATCACGGCTGCACTTTCCTTGTAAATCTTGCCATTCTCGACGAAATAAATCGTGGAGACATCGTCGGCGTTTACGCCATATTCGATCAGCAGGGCCCTGCCCGGCGGATTTTGGTTGGCGGTAAATTTGATCTCGTGGCCTTTTTCCCAGCGCAATATGAAATTGACGCTGCTGCTGCAGAGCTCGCAGACACCGTCGAATATCAAGACTGGATTTTCCTTGCTCTCATTCATCGCTTTGTGGGGCAGGGGCTTCACTCCACGCCGATGCCCAATGATTCACGCTAGTGGATACAACCA
>JANMIM010000297.1:0-1902 GCA_031375795.1 Bacteroidota bacterium | reverse complement strand
CACTGGTCACGATATTGGTGACTGGCGTGTAGGGGGCGGTCGCAGGAAATTTTTCCATCACCATCGTGGAATTCCCCGACCAGTGGTAAAAATTGTTGTCGTCGTAGTTGTAGCTGATGATCTCACCATCTGCACCGTTGCCCAGTGCAATCGCCAAGGTCGAGGCCGCCGTAGTCTTGTCGATCAGAAACATCGTCTCAGGATTGGGGTTTTGCCCGTTGCCCGTCACGCCAAACAATTGCCCATCGCTGCGGAAATTGATCGTAGAAAATCTCAGTCCCAAGGTATCGACCATCGTGACGATTCCCGTATTGACGTCGATCTTTCCCAACACACGCACATTGGAGCTATTTTTCGCAATGATGTAGGTTTCGTGCCCTACAGGATCCCAAGCGATTCCGTTTATCCCTGCAATCGTGAAGCCAGCCATGGTAGGGCCCATGCGGTTCACGACGGACCAAGTCGTCGTGTCCACCGACCAGAGCGAATCTTGAAATGGAGATGAACCCCAGATCAGCGGGGCAGGCGATTGCGCCAGAAGTCCACTCAACGGTGTGATCAGCAGAAGCAGAAACAATAATTTTCTTAGGTCAAGTTTTCTCATAATTCGTGGTGATTTCAAATGCATCAAAAAAGATTGGGTAGTTGATTTTTGAAAAACAATATCAAATGTACGAAAAGCTGTGGTTTTTCCAATTTTGTCGATTCAAGCGCAACCCCATACCCCTCCCAAGACCCTATCAATGAACAGGTTTGTAAAAATTTGCCGGGAGAGTGTTCAAAAGGGGATGCTAGGATTGGAGAGAATGTGTAGCAATCCATCAGGTTCGTTTCTCCTAGAGATCTGTTGACAGAGGGCATTTGCGCGTGTTGCAAGCACTGCTGAAACTTGGCTCAAAAAAATGCTATCTTTGCCGCGGACTTTTTATGAAGCTATTGGGTTAGGATGGAAGCAACAGAAACCAAGCGCACGGCGCTGTATGATCAACATGTGGCTGCAGGGGCCAAAATGATTCCCTTTGCTGGTTTTGACATGCCGGTCAGGTATTCAGGCGACAAGGCCGAGCACATGGTCGTGCGTGAGGCGTGTGGGGTGTTTGATGTCTCCCACATGGGCGAGTTCCTGATCAAGGGTCCCAAAGCCCTGGAACTCATCCAGACCATCACCACCAACGACGCCTCCAAGCTCTACGACGGCAAGGCGCAGTATTCCTGCATGCCCAACCACACGGGCGGCATCGTCGACGACCTCATCGTCTACAAATTTGCCGACAACGACTACATGCTCGTCGTCAATGGCGCCAATGTCGAGAAGGATTGGAATTGGATCGTGGAGACCAATGCCAAGATCGGAGCCGAAATGATCGATCAGTCGCCCGAAATGTCCCTGCTCGCGGTCTCAGGTCCCAAGGCCACCGAGATCGTTTCCAAGCTCACCACCCTGCCGGTCGGTGACTTTGAAAACTACGGCTTCGGCCGTGGCACCGTCGCCGGCATCCCCGACATCTTGGTCGCCACCACCGGCTACACTGGCGAACGCACATACGAGATCTTCATCCCCAACGAGTTTGCCGTACAGTTCTGGAACAAGCTCTTTGAAGTCGGCACGCCCCTGGGCTTGCAGCCGACCGGGCTCGGCTGCCGCGACACCCTGCGCCTCGAGATGGGCTACATGCTCTATGGCAACGACATCAACGACACCACATCGCCCCTCGAAGCAGGCCTCGGCTGGATCACCAAGCTCAACAAAGGCAACTTCAATGGCCGCGACCTCATGGTGGCCCTCAAGGAAACCGGCCTCAAGCGCAAGCTCGTCGGGTTCACGGTCGCCGACAAGCAGGTGCCACGCGGCCACTACGAGATCGCCAGCAACGGTGTCGTCGTGGGCGAGGTGACCTCGGG
>JANMIM010000255.1:0-5797 GCA_031375795.1 Bacteroidota bacterium | reverse complement strand
TATTTGCTGCGGCTCCTGCGGAGCCTTGCAAATATCAAAAGACTCCGGTCGAAATGACACGCAATTTGGTTTACTGGTTAGCTTCCAGACGAGCATAAAGAACTAAGAATTGAATCAAGAGAATTAGGTAGTGTTTTCATTGTTACTTGTCAATTATGAAGGAATTGGTGCTATGAAAAAGATACTGTTTATAGATCGTGACGGATGCATAATTCTAGAGCCTGCGGATGAGCAGATTGACTCCTACGAGAAGCTGCAATTCCTACCGGGGGCGATCAGCAATTTGGGCAAGATCGCCCGCGAATTGGATTATCTGTTGGTGATGGTGACCAATCAGGATGGCCTTGGAACTGCCTCATTTCCAGAGGATACCTTTTGGCCGGCGCATACCAAGATGCTGGACATTCTGAAGGGCGAGGGTTTTGTCTTCGACGAAATCTGCATCGACCGCAGTTTTCCCAAGGATGGACTGGACACACGTAAGCCGGGTACGGGCATGCTGCGGCACTACATGGGCCGGCATTATGACCTGGCGAATAGCTACGTCATCGGCGACCGTCTCACAGACGTGCAATTGGCCAAAAACCTTGGTTCACAGGCGATTCAGATCAGTTCTACCCCCAACCCCGATGCGGCGCTCACGACGGTCGACTGGGCGGAGATCTACCGTTTTTTAAAGGAAAAGCCACGTGTCGGCTCCGTCATTCGCAAGACTTCGGAGACCAATATTGCGGTCGAGGTCAATTTGGATGGCACGGGGAAATCATCGATTTCCACGGGTCTCGGTTTCTTTGACCATATGCTCGACCAATTGGCGCGCCATGGCGGCATTGATCTGAATATCAATGTTCAAGGCGACCTTCACATCGACGAACACCACACGATCGAGGACACGGCTCTGGCGCTGGGAAAGGCTTTTGACGAAGCCTTGGGCAGCAAAAAAGGCATCATGCGGTATGGATTTTTGTTGCCGATGGATGATTGTTTGGCGCAGGTCGCCATCGATTTCGGCGGGCGTCCGTGGTTGGTCTGGGATGCGGAATTCAAGCGCGAAAAAATCGGGGAAATGCCGACCGAATTGTTTCATCACTTTTTCAAATCCTTCACCGACACTGCGCGTTGCAACCTCAATATCAAGGCCGAAGGCGAGAATGAGCACCACAAGATCGAGAGCATCTTCAAAGCCTGGGCCAAGGCCATCATGATGGCGGTAGGCCGCACGCAATCTTCCAATATTCCCAGCACCAAAGGCATATTATGATCGCCATCGTCAAATACAACGCGGGCAATATCCGCTCGGTCGAGAATGCACTGCATCGCCTCGGCGCGCAATATGAGATCACCGATTCGCCCGAGCAATTGCGGGCTGCAGACAAAGTGATCTTTCCCGGCGTGGGCGAAGCAAGTTCGGCGATGGCCTATTTGCGGGAACGTGGTCTGGACCAAGTGATTCAAAATCTCCAAAACCCCTTTCTTGGGATCTGTTTGGGACTTCAATTGATGTGTAAATACTCCCAAGAAGGTGACACCAATTGCCTCAACATCTTCCAAGAAAACGTGTTAAAATTTCCAGAAACCGGCAAAGTTCCGCACATGGGCTGGAACAATCTCACCAAAATCAAGGGGCCCTTGTTTCACGATCTCACTGAAAAAGACGACATGTACTTCGTCCACAGTTACTATGCCGAGGTCGGCGACGACACCTCGGCAGTGACCGAATACCTAGTGCCCTTCAGCGCCGCCTTGCAGCGCGACAACTTTTACGGCGTGCAGTTCCACCCCGAGAAATCGGCTGAGGCTGGGCAGAAATTGATCCAAAATTTTCTTGAATTCTGAACCGGTGGCCTCCGGCCACACGGTTATCTGCATTCCGCCTCCGGCGGAAGTAAATAAGAATACAGTACTCAACATTTGGAAATGAATCAGTTAGACATCTTTTACGCTCCCATACCCGCCAGCGGCGGAGTGCCGGTCGGCGTGTGGTCGGAGGCCACCGCCTCATGAGAATCATACCCGCCATCGACATCATCGACGGGAAATGCGTGCGGCTCTCGCAAGGCGACTATTCGCTCAAAACCGTGTACAATGAAAATCCGCTGGAAGTCGCCAAGATGTTTGAAGGCGCTGGCATTCAGTACCTTCACTTGGTCGATTTGGACGGTGCCAAGGCGCGTAAGATCATCAATCGCTCGGTTTTAGAGACGATTGCCGCGCAGACTTCCCTCAAGGTCGACTTCGGTGGGGGAATCTCGACAGCCGAGCAAGTGCGCATCGCCCTCGATGCGGGGGCCGTGCAGGTAACTTGCGGGAGCATTGCGGCAAAGCATCCAGAAGCCTTTCTCAGTTGGCTAGAAACCTTCGGAAATCAACGATTAATCCTCGGCGCTGATGCCAAAAATCGGATGATCGCCATTTCGGGATGGGAAGAATCGACGCAATCCGACTTGATTACATTCATCCAAAATTACCAAAGCAAAGAAGTCAAATATTGCATTTGTACCGACATCGCCAAAGATGGAATGTTGCAAGGCCCGGCTTTTGCATTGTACGATGACATTTTGAATGCCTGTCCCGGATTAAATTTGATCGCAAGCGGGGGCGTCACGACGATCGAAGACATCGACCGACTCGCGGCCGCAGGCCTCGAAGGCGCGATCGTCGGAAAGGCGATTTACGAAGGCCGCATTACCCTCCAAGAACTCGCTGCAAGATGCTGAAAAAGAGAATCATCCCCTGCCTCGACATCCGCGACGGCCGCACCGTGAAAGGCATCAACTTTGTCGACATCCGCGACGCGGGCGACCCTGTCGAGCTCGCCCGCAACTACCAAATCCAAGGGGCCGACGAACTCGTCTTCCTGGACATCACGGCCACGGTCGAGAACCGTGGCACGCTCATCGCGCTCGTCGAGCAGATCGCGGCCGAGATCAGCATCCCCTTCACCGTCGGTGGCGGACTGAACAAAGTCGCTGACGTCGAGGCGCTTCTCGCCGCCGGTGCCGACAAGGTGAGCATCAACAGCAGCGCGGTTGCCCGCCCCGCCTTCCTCACCGAGCTCGCCGACAACTTCGGCAGCCAATGTGTCGTCCTGGCGATCGACACCAATCTCATCGACGGCACGTGGCAAGTCTTCACGCACGGCGGGCGCAAGCCCACGGGCATCGACACGCTCGCCTGGGCGCGCGAGGCGCAGGAGCGCGGTGCAGGCGAGATTTTGCTCACAAGCATGGCGCAAGACGGCACCAAGCAAGGCTTCGCAATCGCGCTCACCGCCGCAGTTTCTGACCTCATTTCAATCCCAGTCATCGCAAGCGGTGGCGCCGGCAATGCACAACATTTCGCCGAGGTCTTCACCGAGGGCCGGGCCGATGCGGCGCTGGCAGCGAGCATTTTCCACTTTGGCGAGGTGCCCATTCCCGCGCTCAAAGCCTATCTCAAAACCCAAAATATTCCCGTCAGATGAACATCGATTTTGACAAAGGCGAGGGCCTCGTGCCCGCCATCGTGCAACATGCGCACACGCGCGCCGTGCTCATGCAAGGCTATATGAACGCCGAGGCGCTCGCGCAGACGCAGGCGAGCGGGCACGTGACCTTCTTTTCGCGCAGCAAGAACCGCCTCTGGACCAAGGGCGAAAGCTCGGGGCATTTTCTCGACTTCGTCTCGGTCGCGGTCGATTGCGACGGCGACAGCCTTCTGATTCAGGCGATTCCGCAGGGGCCGACTTGCCACACGGGGACGGCGACCTGCTGGGGCGAGGGCGATACGCGTGGCTTTTTACACGAATTGGAAGCTGTGATCCATGCGCGGCGCGACAATCCGAATGAGAAAAGCTACACGTCCTCCCTCCTCGCCCGCGGCATCAACAAAGTTGCCCAAAAAGTCGGCGAGGAAGCCGTAGAGCTCGTGATCGAAGCCAAGGACGACAATCGTGAGCTGTTCTTAGGCGAGGCTGCGGATTTGATGTATCACTACCTCGTTTTGTTGGCAGCGAAGGGGGTGGATTTGAGCGAGGTGGAGGCGGTTTTGAAGGGGCGGCATGCCTGATTGGGCAAGCGTTTTCAGCAATGTGCACGCAGATTTTTGGACTTTCGTGGGATCAAGGATGAGCACTTCGGTTGCCCGAATAAATTTGTTTGAGTGTGCAACAAATGTGTTCAGCGAAGCAAATCTTGGAAAGCTTAGTGGAATTCGCCAGACAAGCAATTGATCCTCGGAATTTTGTTTGTTTCTGAAAATGCGTGTCTGGAACTTGACCAGTGAAAAGGAAACGTGGTCATGCCGACCGAAATCAAAGATGTAGCGGAGGCATCTTGCGCATTGATACACCGTCCATATTGCGCAAAAAGGCAAAACACGAGGTGATAGCCAAGCTGTTATCCATTGCGCATCCCGATAAAATCGGGACCGCTGCGTCCTTCGACTACGGTCGGGGTGACATGGGAGCTACTCGCAATCATCCCGACAAGCATATTTCTGAAAATCAGCTGAACAGTTCCCAATCAGTGGCGATCGATGCATTGCATTTCATTCCTCCCTCAATCCTCCATCAACTCCGCCCGGTCACCGACGATTTCCAGGCCTGCCTCTCGGCCGTCGCCTTCCCAGATCAGGTGGCCTTTGCGGTCGAGCAGGCGCAGGTGGATCACGGCGTCGATGCTCTCGGCGATGCGGCGTTCCATTTCTCCTTGTTGGGGCGCTTTGAGGAGGCCGCTGCTGCGTCTCGTGGCGCGCACTTCGATCCGAAATTTCCTTTCCACGATCGTGAGCGAGACGGCATTTTCCTCTAATTGCACATTTTCCAGCTTTGCGTGGGTGTAGGTCGCAAACCGGTACAATTCCCCGTCGTGCCACAGGAATCCCAAAAAGCCACGGAAATATTTGCCGAGGTAGGGGATCGTGGCCACCGACACCATGAACGAGGTCGTGTCGGCCCCAAAGGCATTGCTCTGCATCCAGACGTAACTCCTTGGAAACGAGCTACCCCAATCCTTTTCGATGTAGCCCCTCCCCTGCGCGATCACCTGCGATGCGTCGCCGTGTCGCAGCATGCCGTCCACGCGGTGGTCCAGGCTCACGAGGCCATGACAGGTCTCCATGCCCGGCACAAATCGGTACCAGCCCATGATGCCCGGCGCAAATGCCTTGGAACGCCAGGGATGCAAGTCTGTAAATTTCAGGTCCACGCGCAAGCGCTCCTCGCCCGTGCCCACGTCCACATGCAGGCTGTCTCCAGAAAAATAATTGTCGCCGATCTGCACCGCAAACTGCTTTTGGGAATAGGAAAATGCGGTTTCCGGGAATTCAAACCAGTGGGTCTCGGCTGTCTTGCCGTCGATGTATTGGATGAAGGCGTGGCCGTGGCTGCCTTTTTGGCCCAGCGCGATGCCGGGGATCAGGGCAAAACTGAGTTTGCCGTCCGCCGAGACGCATTTGAAATACCAGCCCTCGTAGTAGGCGTGCTTGCGGTGCCCGCCTTGGAAGATGGCTGGTTTCCAGACCTTGCCCGAGCGGTAGGTCGCCGACTTCTGCCCCGACATCACCGCCACTTTTTGGGTCTGGGCGGCGGGAAAATGCGGCCACAAGAGGCCCAAGGCCATCCATAAAGCGATCCAAAAGCCAGACCATCGACGCTTGCTCAGCACATTCTTGTGATTGATTTTACAATGCTTCATTGGGAACGGTTTCGGGCGGCAATTGTTTGTGCGTTTGGGTATTGCATTGACCATCAACTGCCAAGGCGCAAGGAAACGCAAAGCCCCCGCCAACCTTTGCGGACCTTTGCGTCCTTTGCGGT
>JANMIM010000251.1:0-3707 GCA_031375795.1 Bacteroidota bacterium | reverse complement strand
GGCATCTGCAGGAAATTTACTTGAGCGTCAATCGCTTGGGGGATGAAGGCGTGGAGCGCATCGCGACCGCGTTGAAGGAAAATCGCAGCCTCAAGGTCTTGAGCCTCGCAAGCAATGGCTTCGGGGCGACGGGTGCCGAGGCGCTTTGTGATGCGCTTTCAGATCATCCCAGCCTGCAATTCCTCGACCTCGGCTACGCCCGCTCCACCAAGGTCTTGGGCGGATCCGCCAATGCGCTCGGCGACGTGGGCGCGAAGGCTGTCGCGCAGCTCATTCGCAGCAATCGATCGCTGGTGCAGCTCGACATCCGCAAGAATGGCATCGGTGTTTATGGCCTGAAGTGCATCGCGGAGGCGCTGGCTGAGAATGCGACGCTGCAGGAATTGGTCCACGACAGTACTCGGGTGGCTTGGCTCAAGCGGGCGATTCGGGAGCAATTGGGCCGCAATCGGGTAGGGAAGGTGATGCCGGCCGTGCCGGCGGATGTGGCGGCGATTCTGAGTGTTTATCGGTGAGTCCGGTGAGTCCGAGGCCTCTGGCCGACGGACTGGTGAACATTTGCCTCCGGCGAACGGTTGCTACGATCGTTTGCCAGAGGCAAATGTTCGGTCCTTACGCCACGGCGCACCAGATGTCTCGGATTGCGGGTTGCACTGATGTCCATTTGCCTCTGGCAAATGGCGACTATTTTCGCTTGCCAGAGGCAAATGTTCGGTCGTCCGTCGGCCAGAGGCCTTGGACTCGTATCCATTCCCCGCCTAAAACCGACCATTCACACGAATTCTGCCTCAGATCCGAATCATTCATTTTTCATTGCATCCATGTAACCCTACCGGCACATCCACCGTAGGCAGCTTTAGAAATCGAAGACAATGAAAGAGACATAGGTTCCACACGAGAAATTTAAAAGCAGACTTACCGTCATTACCCGTCGTGACCTGACGCCGGGATTTCAAGCCGTTCAATCTGGACATGCTGTTGTTGAATTTTTGATGCGCTATCCGCAAGTCGCGGCGCGTTGGCATTTACAATCCAATCACCTCATTTTCTTATCCGTAGCCGATTTGCCGGCCTTGCAGGACTTGCTGGATCGCCTGTGCTTGGCAGGCTTGCAATGTGCGGCCTTTTACGAACCCGACTTCGGCGATGCGCTCACCGCCTTTGCTGTGGCGCCTTCCCCGCTTGTCCGCAAATATTGCGGCGGGTTGCCCTTGTGCCTGAAGGAATGCAATTCGCTGATTTACAATTCACCAAACTCCAATTTTACAATTTCAAAAACATGAACAAATACCACCACCTCCAGCAGGAACTGGAAACCGCCGGCCAAGGCAAAATGAAATGTTATGGCCAATCGATGCTGCCCATCTTGAAAAGCGGCTCATTGCTCACTTTCCAACAACAAGACACTTATGCCATCGGCGATATTGTGTTTTGCAAGGTCAAGGGACGCTATATCGATGCGCACAAAATCGTGAAGCAGCATCCGCAACGCGGCTACCTTATCGCGAACAACCATGGGCATGAAAATGGTTGGACCAAGACCATCTTCGGCCGCGCCATTCTTGCTGAATATCAACAGGAAAAGAAGGAATTGTGAACCCCACCTAGGTTAGAATCCGCGATCCACCCCGCTGCATGCAGGTTGATCCATCCGCGTTCCAGGCTTTGGAGCGCCCCCATTTTTACGCATTGATTCATTCCAAAGAACATCACAATGATTACGAAAACACATCCCTATACCTATCGCCATTGCGATCCTAAAATGATTGCCGACATGCTCCTGCAGTGCATCGCGCAGGTGCAGCAGTATGCGCAGACGCAAGGCTACCGGCAGTCGGGCGACCTGCCGAGCGCGCAAGCACTCCACGCGGCCCTGCAGTCGGCGACGCCGACCCTGCGGAAGCGGCTTCTGAAGCGCGCGGAGCGGCTGCACACGAAGCCCCAACTTCGGATGGCAAATCAATTCCTGCACCTGCTGTGTACGTGCTTGCTCGCCTACGGGCCTGATGCACAGGTCGCACGCGTAGAGCTGTCTGAAAAGGAACCGGCGATCCGATCGGCGCGCAAGGCCTGGCTGAAGGCCCGAAACGAGGCGGAGGCCCTGCGATTGGCTTATCTCGCAGAAAAAGGTGATTTTTACAAGCGATCCCTTTGAGGCGCAGCCGCTGGGCTGAGTCCAGCGGCGTTTGCGGGCATAGTTCAAATGGTCAGAACGGCCGACTCTAAATCGGCTGGTGCGGGTTCGATGCCCGCTGCCCGTACAAAAGTCGGCTTGCGCCGACTTTTCAGTGTGAGTGAGGAGTGTGAGAGCGGAGAGAGGGGAAATGCAGTGTGAGTGAGGAGTGTGAGAGCGGAGAGAGGGCAATTGCAGCGTGTGTGAGGAGCGCTTTACAGGTTTTTAAGGGAAATCATGCCCCAGTTTCCCAATTTGTGGACAGGTTTCAAAATTCAGGTACTCCATCGATGGCAATCGTTCGAGCCTTGATATTCCCTCATGGGGCAGTCCACCCATACTGTCTGGATTGCTGATGGGTTCAGATTCGGCCATCGTCGCGACATCGGAATTCACGCTGCCTTGATGGAACAAATCTGAGATTTGGCTTAGCAAGGCCGAGCTGTCGGATCCAAGGATGTCTTGAATCAAGTTCAGCTTCAATGTGTCATATGTTCGGGATGTATTCATAGTCCAAATATAGAGCCCACTAGAAAAAAAGGAGATATATGGAACGCACGGAGAATTACATGATTCCCACAGCACAGATGAAGAAGTAGGGGCAATGAAGAATCGTTGTTGCTGCTGCCCGTGCCGCAAGCCTCGGCAGGAAACAGGCAACGACCATTACAAAATCACCCCAGAACCTTTCAAAAATCCCTTGCCCGCGGAAATCAACTTCCGCTCTTTCAGCAAATACCGACAGCCTTCCGCAAGCATGGTTATGCGCAGATCCTCCGCCACGATGGCCGTTGAATCGTACACGCGATCAAGATTGTTGGCACCCAAATGGTTGTCGTCGATCAGGATTACCACGCCAGACGCCAAAAATCATGCGCATAGTCATTGGACGCAATTGAAAAATCATTCCTCAAAATTGCAGGTATTTCCCCAGCAGGGCCTGCAAGACCTCAAACAAGATGAGGAAGATGATGATCAATTCCATGCGGTTGCCGTCGCGGTGCTGGATGAGCTGGGAGAGGGTGCGCAGGCTGTTGTCGCTGTTGACCAAATTGGACTCGACTTCCCGGAAACGGTTTCTGAGTTTGAAGGTCGCTGCAAGGCCGTCGTTGATTTTGGCCAGGTATTCATTGTCCCACACACTCTCGGGGGCATCGAGGAAATAGATGTTGTCATTGACCCGGTTTTGGGTGTTGAGGATCTTCCCGATGAACTTCATCAGCTTGGTTTTCGAGATCCTCAATTTGCCACGCAATTCAAGTTCGCGGGTGAATTGTGCCGTTTCGCCGAGGATGGATTCCGACAATGCTGCAAAGTAATCCAAGGCTGCGGATTGGCTCACATTGAGCATGACGATCTTGAGGACATCGGCATTGAGCTCAGGCACTTGCAGGGAATTGTAGTCAAATTTGATCGGGTGGTCGGGATTGACTTCGATCAAAAAGTCTTCCTTGTATTCGCTGCCCTCGGGGACGGGCCGATCCACAAAGGGCGCCACAAAGGCAAGGAAGGCCTGCATCGTGGGCTCATCGCA
>JANMIM010000246.1:0-1570 GCA_031375795.1 Bacteroidota bacterium | reverse complement strand
CTCTGCCGGCAACGGCTCCGATACCACGCCGGGCGGCGGCGGCGGCGGTGGCTCTTCCTACACCAGCGGACTTGGCGGTGCCACCACGACTTCTGGTGTGCGCACGGGCAATGGTCGAATTGTGATCCTTTATTAATCCACCACCGCAAAAACGAAAAACAATGAAAAAGCTAAAATATATCCTTTTTTCGGGTTTGGCGATGGCGGCTGCAATCACTTGCCAAGCACAATCCTATGTGGCGCATACCGTCGTGCAAGCAAGCCAATTGACGGCCAATGCAGGTACGGGAGGCACTTTTTGCGCAGGCGACTCCTTGCAACTGGGCGGTGCCCCGACAGCCAATGGCGGTACAGCTCCCTTTGCCTATGCATGGTCGCCGGGTAGTGGATTTTCCTCCACAACGGTCGCCAATCCCATGGCCTCACCCTCTGCAACAGGCAGCAACACCTTGCAAGTGACCGACGCGCAGAACTGCACGGCCACGTCGACGGTGACCTTGACGCTCGTGACCTCGACGGCGGCATTCTCCACGTCCTCCAACCTGCTGGCGGCAAGTTTCACCGACCAAAGCGCCAATGCCACGACATGGGCTTGGACATTTGGAGACGGTGGCACGAGCACCTTGCAAAACCCGTCGCATACCTACGCTGCGGCAGGGGTGTACAATGTCTGCCTCACGATCAACGCCGGCGCAAATTGCGAGCAAACCACCTGTGACTCAGTCGCGGTCGTGGCTGTAGGCTTGGTCGCGGACATGCAAAGCCCCAAAATCCTGGTCTATCCCAACCCCACCAACGGTGGCCAGGTGAATTTTGAAATTCTAGGCGGCAACCTCGACGATGGGGTATCCATTGAGTGGTTTGACTTGCGTGGCCGCAGCGTGCTCCGGTATGACGGTGCCCCCAACCAAGCATTGCATGCATTGAATCCCAGAAACCTTGCCGCCGGCACCTACCAATACCAAGTCAAAAGCGGCGACGCGCGACTGGGTAGCGGAAAAGTGGTGGTGCAATAAGAGGGAATCAAGAAATGAATCCAGGAAGATCGCCACTGTGAATTTTTGCAGTGGCGATTTTTTTTGGGGAGGCATAGGGCAAACAAAAGTCAGCGTCTAGGACCAATGGATCGTGAAACAAGTGCATGAATTGAATTGCGGAAATATGCAATACTTTTTCCCTAATTTGGCTTTGGTGGGGTTGAGGGACAAAATGCCGTTGCGGTGAGCCGCGGCAGTTTTTTTCATCCAATCGGAAATTAGATCAAAATCGGATACAATAAAATTGAGTACAATGGATCAAATAACGGTAAAAATGGTGCTGGACAACTGGTTTTCGACGCTCAAACGTGCAGATGCACTGTTGGGAAAACTCAGTGACGAAGACTTGATGACGGCCATCGCCCCCGGCAAGAACCGCGGCATCTACCTCATGGGCCACCTGTTGGCGGTACACGACATGATGCTGCCGCTGCTCGGCCTCGGCGAGCCATCCTATCCTGAACTGGCAGACAGCTACCTGCGTGCGGCAGACGGCCCCGCCGCCGAGACCTTTCCCATGGCCGCCTTGCGGA
>JANMIM010000935.1:0-12198 GCA_031375795.1 Bacteroidota bacterium | reverse complement strand
ACGTGCTGTGTTGTCCAACATGTTGCAAAGGTCGTGCAGGCGTTTTTCTGGATTTCCACGTGCTGTGGGGGGTGTACCTAATTATGGTCGGTGCATCGGAAGCTAGGGCCATACCCATCCCCCGCAGCACGGCGCAAGTTGGGCCCCGACAAGCACGGCAGCTTTGCAATTCCCCCACGATCCCTGAGCCAGCCATCGACCACCAAAATAGACACATATTCCCCATCCAAGGACAGCAATTCGTCTACCTTTCAGCACATTGCCAACGCAGCCGATTTCGCCTAAAACGATTTGGGTGACGCGAAATGGCGACCGCAAAACAATTGTATTCCTCCCCTGCCCCGACACTGCCCCGATCCATGTGCTTGGCACGCAACTTGAATCCTGGTCCTACACGACCCAAGCGGTTTCGTTCATCCACTCACCATCCAAGTCATGAGAAAAATACTCCTCCTGCTGCCCCTGCTGGCAGCGCAAATCGTCCAAGCGCAGTGGACCGTGGTGCAACACAAGAAGCTCCCCGAGGACCAAAACATGCACCTCATACCCATGGGCGACAGGTACGTGGGCGTGGGTGCAGACATTGCCTGGGTGACCTATGGCAGCGGCAAGGCTGCCGAGTCCAAGGGTTTCCTAAAACTACTGGACCGCGACCTCCAAGTGCTCAAGGAATATCACCACCCGCAGACCCTCGGCATGTCCCTCTTTTGGGCGGAAGTCACACCGCAATATATCTATGTGAGTGGCCGGAAAGTGGTAGATGGCCACAACAAGTCACGCCTCATGTGCTTTGACCACGACCTCCAGCTGCGCTGGGACAAGACCTATACCATGCCGGGCTGCGTAGACATGGCCCCCCTGACCATGCAATTGATGCCCGACGGTGACATCATGGGCATGGCAATCGGCGATGGGGTACAGGGCAACCAATACAAGGGTGTGAACCACTTCAGGCTCAGCCCCGAGGGTGAACTGCGCTGGGCCAAGAACTATATGCGCGGTCGGTGGAGCCAACATGCGATTCAGCGCCCCGTGATGCTCAAGGATGGTACACTCCTCGTGACCGGCTACACTTTTCGCAGCACCGACCCCGATGATTACAAGGGTTTTGACCTCCGCGTCTGGAAGCTCAACTACGAGACCGGCGACCTCATCTGGGAGAAAACCCATGCCTTCCCCAAGGCTTTTCCGTTCCAAGAATCCGAACCGGGCGATCCCAAGATTCGGCAGGGACTGCTGCTGCCCTCGGGGGATGTGGCATACGCGGGGGAATATGAGACGGCAGAGAAATACCAACGCTCCCGCAATTTTGTCGTGGTGATCGGTGGGGACGGTGAAGTCAAGTATGCCAATGCCTGGCGGAGAGCCGACGATTCGGAGCTCGAGGACCTGCAAGCCTGCGACGATGGCCTGTACCGCACACTGAGCATGAACCGCACGCATGCGATCTACGGGCATGCCGACAAGCAATGGACCGAAATCGTGACCCTCGATGCGCGCATGAACATCGTGCGTGAGGAACCCATTGAGGTCCAAGGCATGAACCTCGGTTTCCGCACCATGCTGCGCCCCGGTGTGGCCGGCGACTACCTCTACTGCACCCCCTATGAAATCGCAATCCTTCGCAAGCCATGAAACGCAATATCTGCAACCGCTGCGGTATTGCGCCCCGCCAAGGCCATGTGCGTCAACTTAATATCCATAAGTAACTTATCATCAGCGACTTGCTTCGTATGCCAGCTGGACGACAACGCTGCCCGCCGCGGCGGGCGAAATATGTCAGCGATGGGCATCGCCCATCGCTAGTAAGCGCACAAAACGATGGAGCCCGCCTCGGCGGGGCGGGATCCTACAGAATCTCACATAAACAACTGGTAATAAGGTCGTTGTGAAGATATTCTGCCCTTGCAGGGCTTGAAAACAATGGGCTCACTGCTCACGGTGGGCGTTGCCCACCGCTGGCGTATCGCGCTCCGCCGAGGCGGACTTGGGGAGTGCTTAAGTTGACAAACATGGCCTGAGGCGGGCTGTCGATCAGCGGTCGGGCCGGAGGCCCACGCTTCGGATTTTGGATTTGGATTGCGGGGCGATCGACTTGCGACACCGATGCGTCAGAGGTCTCGGACGCGTGTTTTTCATTCGACCAAAACATCGACATGGGCAATTGGCACTCCTACTTTGGCGCTGTACTGGCCTTGTGGAGCCGATCTGCATATTTTTTTGTTTTCCCGCGTTCATCCCTTTAATTTGCCTGCACCTAAGAACACTAGACAATGCAAGAACACCAGCAAAAAATCATTGCCCCCAAAACCGACAACGCCCTCAAGGGAGCATCTGAAACGGCAGGCATGACTTTGAGTCCCCCACAGTTCAAGATGGAGGCCTCCCAGCTCAAGGCACAGGAAACCGCTGAAGCCGGCGGCAACCCCGAGACTGCCCATGCAGCGAGTGTATGCAACGTGGCCAGCATCACACGGCAAATCCAAAACTGTGCACCCGACAAAAATGTCTATGGGATCGCTGCCTCCCTGGAGAAGCTCAAGCATGATCCGGGGAACGTCGCCTACTTTCGCCAGTACTTTGCAACCAAGGTGGGCCAGGGTTTTGAGGAATACCTCGCCACCTACATCGGTCAAGAATCGGCAGCGATCTACAACGGTTCCCTCGACCACAACACCGCAACCTATGCTGCCGCTGAGGTCGCCGAGTCGTTTCATGCCTTCATCGAGGCGGGAGAGCTCAACGAATTGTCTGTGCTCATGAGCTTCATGGCCGATGTGCCTGGCACAACCAAGGCCTACAAGACCCTCTACCCCGGCCGAGATTTGTACACCGACATCGTCGCGGCCTCCACGGAGGAATTTGACCTCTCCTACCTCGCCAAAAGCGTGTTTGGAAAGACGCAAAGCAATGAGCAAGTGATGGTGAAAAATGCGGAGGAGGCACAAGAGGCACGGGAAATCATCGCCCGCATTTATGACAAATATGGGGTCCTTGTGAACTCCCAAGCCAGCGTGGACGAGATCCTGGACAACCACCCATCGGCCCCCGCCGAATTGCGCGCCCAGATCAAAACTGCCTCCTGGACCATGGAGGAGTTGCGCACGCTGGAGCAATCCCTCGCCAAGTTTGCCCCGTTCATGGGCCCACGTCCCACCAACTATGAAACCTATGAGGCTCCACGCCTGCTGGAAACCGTAGGCAGGGTCAACACTGCCATGCTGACCTCCAAGTCCAAGGTGGACTATGTCGCCGGCAATGTGGGTGGAGAAGCCTTTTATTCAGACCAAAGCGTCGCCTTGTTTGACAACATGAAGTCCCAGGGATATGCCGATCGCTACCAAAGCCAGAAGAAGGATCCTGAAAGTGGCGCCATGGTCGATCAAAACAAAAATCCAGGGATGGGCACGGTCATGGTGCATGAATTCGGGCATGCCCTCCTACACAACCACTTGGAGGCTTTCAAGAAGGTGGGCGGGTATTGGAAAACCAGCGTCGATGCGGTGCCGACCACCAAGTTTACCGATCCCAAAAACAATTACCCCATCAGCGAATTCAAGGATACCGGCAACCCTGCCATCGAGGCCCCGATCACCGACTACGGCTGTGGCAATGCCGAGGAAGACCTCGCAGAGACCGTCGCCCTGTACCTCAACAATCCCGACCTGCTCAAGAACGGGCATCCCTCCTGGCACAAGCTGCCCGCTACCAAGAAGCACCAAGGCATCACGGGAAATCCCTGCCCCAAACGCTATGCCTTCATCCACAATCTTTTTGAAGCCCAAAAGAAGGTCCAGAAATGAATGGGCGGGCACCTCGGTCTTCCATGAACGGCAGGTGCTCCCTCCTTTTCCTGCTGCTATTCACACTCAGCTGCCATACGACCATGAAAATTGCCATCCCTCACATCCATCAGTTGCCGCCTGCGGTGCAAGAGATGCTCACGCTCATCCACCTCACCAAGGATTCGCTCCAAACGCAGTCCTTGCAGGGGCAATCGGTGACTTGGTATGCAGACGCACGCCCCGATCGCAAGCCGACTTTGCAGGAGGCATTTTTGCCGGAGCAGGGTCGCTCCTATTATTTCCTGGACGATGCCCTGTTGTGGATCTCACAAACCAACGACGGCGGATTGATCGACAGCCTCCCCCACAGCTTCAGCCGTGTACACGACCTGCTCGGCCCCGAGAACTTCAGCCTCAGCTCCCGTGGCGGCTCATCGGTCCGCGAGTATGTGTACACCGACTTTGGCATCACCCTCGTGGGCAACCAAAGGGAAGACCGTCTCGTGGGCGCGTATGTGTTTGTGCCGATGTCTGCCAGCAAATATGAGCGAATCGTCTGGGAGGACCCTGCGGAATTTGAGCGGATGCAGCGGTTGTAGGGGGATGTGGGATGTGATGGCGGATGGTTGATTTCCGTGGTGGCTGGGCTTGGCCCGGGGCATCCTGCACACCCATTGATTTTCAAATATCGATCCTGACTCGGTTATGGATGACGTCGGTTTGATGGTTGCCAATTCCGTGGGAGTGGCGGGGTTTTCTGGCATGCGCCTTTAGGCGAATCGCGGCTGGCGGTTGCTTGGCACTTATGCAAAACGGGGCTTGCGGGTCTTTTGCTTTTGGTGTTTTGCGAGAAGCTTAGTATTTGATCCTATGGGACCATGATTGAACTACGAATCAAAGTGAACCCAAAGCCTCACGAAAATTGCTCTGTTTCCAACCGCATTTGTCAGAGGCATCCACAAAATCTACCAACATTGACAACAATCAGGTCACATATCAAATTTCTCTGATAACTTTACGAGGCAAAGCTCGCATCAACAGAGCAGATCAAAATGGGAGAAACAGAATTGCAAGGGCTCTTCATCGAGCTATTTACCGCAGGGACGGAAACAGAGCTTCAACAGGTCATTGACAACCGACAGAGCCTGTTTGGCAACCCCGACAACTGGAAGCACCTCGGCGGCCAAGAAAACAACTTTGCAATCATCAAAAACCAGCAATCCTCCCCTATCGCGGCCTTGGTGGAAAAGGTCACCAACGCGATCGATGCCATCTTGATGAAGAAGTGCTATGAAAGTGGCATCGATCCGCAAGGAGCTGATGCCCCGAGGACGATGGATGAAGCAGTCGCACGCTTCTTTTCTGATTGCAAAAACTGGGACATTCCCAAAACCAGAAAGTCGCAATCGGAGGAAATCCAAATCATTGCAGATGGTCGCCCGAGGGATACGTCGGTGATCATCTACGACAACGGAGAGGGACAGCACCCGCAGGATATGGAATCGACTTTCTTGTCCTTGATACGTGGCAATAAAAACAAGATTCATTTCGTGCAAGGTAAGTACAACATGGGCGGCAGCGGCGCTATCGTGTTCAGTGGCAAACACGGCTACCAGTTGATCGGTTCCAAACGCTATACCAATGACGGAAATTTCGGGTTCACACTCATACGGCAGCACCCCATGTCAGACAACGACAAGCAGGTGCTCAAGGAGACGTGGTTCGAATACATGATCATTGATGGCAAGATTCCATCCTTTCCGATCAAAAAACTGGATCTCAACTTGCTGAACAGGAGTTTTGTGACCGGATCGATCATCAAGCTGTATTCCTATCAGTTTCCCTCAGGCTACTCTGGCTTCGCGCAAGACCTCAATCAGAGCCTCAACGAGTTCCTCTTCAAACCACTGCTACCGCTGTACACCATCGACACCAAAGAGCGTTACCCCAACAATCGCATCTTGGAAAACGATCTTTTTGGGCTTTGGCGGAAGCTTGATCAGGACAAAGGCGAATACATCGAGGGCTCACCAATCGTCGAGGTCTTCGAGGACGAACTGTTTGGCAAGGGCGGCAAGATTACAGTAACCAGCTACATTTTTGCAACGCGCAACAAGGACAAGGACGCAAAGCAAACGCGTGAGGATATCGACCGGAACTTTTTCAAGAATGAAATGGGAGTCCTCTTTTCATTGAATGGCCAGGTCCACGGCTACTACCGTCGCGAATTCTTCAGCAGAGCTGGACTGAGCCTATTGAAAGATCACTTGCTCGTCCATGTCGATTGCACAGAGATCGGTTACGATTTCCGCAAAGAACTCTTCATGGCGTCACGTGACCGCCTTAAAGACGGTGAACAAACACAGCAACTACGAGAATTCCTTCGCAAAAAGCTGGGAAGCGCCGACAGCCAGCTTAAGCAGATCGAGAAACAACGCAAAGACTCGATCACTGCCGGTGGGGCAGACACTGCCAAGGTCATCCAAGAGTTCACCAAAAAGCTGCCGATGAACTCTGAAATGCTCAAACTGCTCAATGCAACTTTCAAGTTGGATGTGCCGCAAGAAGTCAAGAAAAAGCCCGGCACGACCACGATGGACACCAAGCCAGCACCAGAACCCTTTGTCGGCAAAAGGTTTCCGAGCTTCCTCAAACTGAAAGCGAAACAGGATGGGGAAATCGCCACCACAAAAGTCCCCTTGGGCGGCAATTCAACGCTTCGGCTGGAAACAGATGTCGAAAACAACTACTTCAATCGCACGGAGGAAAGTGGTGAACTCAAATTGGAATTGTTAGACTACGCTCCCAATGAAACCACGGGTGGCACCGGCCCGGGAGCGCCTTCCACCGTTGCCGATGTCTTCAACATCCACAAGGTTAGCCCTCAGGACGGTGTGATCAAAGTGAATCTAGGCCCCAAAGAGAATGTAGCCGTAGGGGACCGCATTCAGATCAAAGCCACGCTCAGCGCCCCTGATGGGGATATCGATGCCCTTTTTTGGGTTAAAATCTCCGAAAAGGAACCGCCAAAACCCGAAAAGCCCAAAGAAGAGACCGTCGATCCTGATCAAATGGGATTGCCTGAGTTCAAACTGGTCTACCGCGAAAAGAAAGACGAGCATGCGAGCTGGGAAGACATGCAAACCCTCGGCAAGCCCATGGATTGGGACACGATCATCGTCCCCATCGCAGAGGGCGACATCCTAGAGACGATCTACATCAACATGGACAGCAAAGTCCTCAAAAACTTCAAATCCAAGGAAAAGCACAACAACCTGAAGCAATTGGAGTTCGCCGACCGCAAATACTCGACCTCTGTGTATTTTCACACGCTCTTCTTGTACTCGATCACGCGTAACCGCAAGTACCGCATCTCACAGGAAGGCGAAAACAACTCCAAAGACATCGCGATCGAGGACTACTTGCAGAGCTTGTTTCAGAGCTACTATGCGGAGTTTATTCTCAATTTTGGTGGGGCGGAGGAGATGATGGCTGGACTCGGAGAGAACTAAACTGAATTTTTCTTCATTCCGTTTATTATCAAGGAATTAAGGAACAACTGTCTTCCCCTTGCTGCGTGCTTTGCGAGTACTTTAATGTCCGCATCGTCTTCGAAATTAAAATTCTTTCTTAATACACGCTCAATTCTCGGCAGTAATCCTGGGATGTCGAATTTCATCGAATCAATATCCTTTGCGTCAGGCATCGATATCGCGTCAATCATATATTCCAGAAGTTTCGCAAGTGATTTTATCCCTTGAAGATTGTACACTGTGCGCCCCTCGAAAAGTATCAAACCTTCCCAAAAGCTAGTTGTCACTGCACCCAAGTTCTTAAATGATTTGGAAAACGTTTTCGGAATTGGGACATTTTTTTCATCTCGAAAAATATTTGTTCCACAATTCTTTAGCACATCCATTACTTGATTTATCTCCGCAACCACCCTTTCTGCAAGTTTAACAGCTTTTGCATTCGAATACCCTTGGGTGATATCTTGATCTAAACGTTTGATAAAATATTCAAAGATAGATCGTTGAAAAACAACCGAAAAAATAAACCCATACTCTCGCATATTCTGGGTAGCAGCCCCCTTCAATTCAATAAGAAACTCCTTGTATTTCAAGTTCTTCTTGAGTTCTAATTTTTCCGGCGACATAATCAATGCCCGATTGCAAACATGTTTGTTTACAAATCCTTTCTTTTCCTTTATGAATTCTATCAGATCTGAATAAGGTCCAAATCGATGAAAAACCAACAAAAAAGCCTTCAGATAGATTGCGTCAAACTGAGCCTTTGCAATATCAAGGACCTTGTAATCAAAAGAAAACATAGCGACCTCATGTCCAGAATCCTCTCCATTCTCCCGAAATCCAATTCTTTTTTCATATTCAGCTAGGCACTCGGTTAGCTTTTTCACCTCAAAATAGTTGGGTTCGGAATCAATAAGTCGATCTACATCGAATTTGCTGTTCATTACCTGCACCCAATCTCGCACTAACTTCGGGTTATGCAAATCATCCAGCGAATTGAGATTCTTCTTCAAAAAAGAATCTCCAATCAATTGATGCAAAACTAAGACGCCAGTCAAATGCGGCAAACTATGCTTCATCCCATCACCATGCCAATCAATCAGCTGTGGGGCCAAAAAGCTACCTGAATTCCCATCCTCACTGTCATCGTTAACTATTGACTGAACACAGAGAGAGGCAAGATCCTTATCATCCATCAGAATTTGCCGCACGGGATTAACCCTCTGTGCCTCCCGGTTTATATCCAAAAACACCTTCCTAACAGCTCGTACGGCAACATCATTAGTCCCTTGAATTACCCTGCTAAGATCCAAAAAGATCACATCTTGTAAGTAATTTCCAACAAGTGGATCTCGCTCCATACTCTGAATCAATGCCTCGAATCTATGCTGACCGTCAATCACGACAAAGTAATACTTGTCCTTCTGCCAACAAAGCACATTATAATCAAATGCTTCGGATATCCTCAACAGGTATAGACCGTCAATACAACTCTTGTTTTCCGCTTTCAAAAACAGCGACTCTGCCTTGTCGGAATTTGAAAAACTAGATCCACGAAAAATCTCAGACCTAACAAAATCAGTAATGCTATTGGAATAAGAAAAAGTCTTGCCGATTGCGCCTGATGCGTCCCTGGGCAATATGGCAATCGTTAGTGGCGGGAAGTACTTTACATGTATATCCTTTTTTAGAATATAACTTTTAGCAATTTCAGAAATTCGTGTTCTATCAATTTCCCTTTGGATAATTTGGCTAACAGGCCATGACTTGTCCTCCGTCAAATGTTCAAATGTGCTTATATCTGATTGAAGAAATTGCACAGGAATCGTGCAATAGTATGCAACAATCCCATTTTCTTCACCAAATCCTCCCACTTTCACAGCATATCTTCTTGACAATATCAAGCTTTCCTTACTACCAATTTCATTTTCCAAGGCCAAAAGCTCATCAAATTCACTACCGTCTTTCATATTCAATTTGGTTTTATCGTGAGACCTGGTTTAAATACTCTCGAAAATATTTCCTCAAAAATATTGTTAATGTTAGGAGCAATACTATCAGCAACAATCTTTTGCCCAACCCAAATATCAGAATATGGGATGGTGTTCCGATCAATCGAATCAAGAATTTCAGATCCGCTTCGTGCAAAATGCTGCTTCAACCTACTTCTCAGGTTATTCGCCTTTCCAATGTAGAAAGGTCTACCAAAACAAAGTTCTTGGAAAACACCTGCAAATTCCACTACATTCCCGCGCTTTGTCAGGTACTGACGTAATTCTAGCGCTTTCTTGTCGGGCAATCCAAACATATTCCCATTATCAGGGAATAGTCGTTCCTTGATTTCCCCGTGGAATTTATATTTTCCTTGAAATGGTTCTGAATATGAGAGGCACTTGCCACTATATTCAATAAGCAGTAATTCCAATTCAGAAACCTTGATCGTCGACGCATCGAAGCTCGGCCAATATACCCAATGATACATGCCAGGAGCATCCAGCAGCTCTTCAAAATAAGAATTGAGAAATGATAGTTTCTCAAATTTCATCCCCCTAACATCCATTTGAACTCTATTGATCCTACACAAAACAACTAACACACCCCAAATCCTCCCCCTCCAACAAAAAATCCATCAGCTTGGCGGAGCCAACCATGGCCTTGCCAGACCGCTTCAGGAACTCCTCCTTGATGGTGACGACCCGCGCGGGCTGCATTAGCTCAACCAAAGTTTCATTGTCCATCCACTTGTAACCATCCTTTTCGTAGTCCATCGCCTTGGCGAAGAGCTCGGGGTGCTGCTCTAGGAGCCATACCCACTCGATTTTTTGCTGGTAGAAGCAGAAAAAACAACCTGAACGGCTGCGGGCGTATGTGCCTTTTTTGCCATTCACTTCAAAGCCGATCTCCTCGTAGTAGCCAGGGACACCAACACCGCTCTCGCGCAGGATGCGGAAGATGTCGTCGCGCACCAAGACGTCGATATTGTCGAGCATGGGAAAATCCAGCTCGCCCGAGAGCGGATAGCTGCTCCCTTGCAGGTAGGCGAAGACCACCCGGTTAAAGGCTGCGGTATCGACTTCCAACAATTCACGCAACTTGCGGTCTTGGTTGTAAGTCAGGCTCAGAGGGCGCGCCACGATCTCCTGAACGCGCACATCCAAGGCCCCGAGTGACTGCTGCGCATACAGCTTTCCCACACGCACGATTTGATGGTTGGCAAGCACCTTGCTCACCACGTCTTCACTCCAGATGTTCTTCCTGAAAGGGAAAATGCTCTGGATGTTTGGCTTTTTCGAGATGTAGCCCTCGCGGTCCTCATCGCCACGGATGCCGACGTAGGAAATGACGGGGTCAGTCCCGACAAAACTCTCAAAAGGCTCCAATTTGAGCTTCTTGGTACACCAGCGCGCATTGCTGCTGGGGATATAGCCTCCGTATTGCTCGATAAAGTGATCAAAGGGCGCTTCGTGATGGCTGCCCTCGGCTGCCAAGAGCCGCGTGATCTTTTTGCCGAGATAGGCTTCCAGGTTGTCGATGAGCTTGTAGGTCTCGTCGAGTTCCTTGCCCGTATCGCAGCAGTAGTATTCAATGTCCAGATGCGGGTAGAGGCGGTGCATATAGATCGCCAGCGCAGCACTGTCTTTGCCGCCCGAGATTCCTAGCACATGTCTGACCTGTCGTTTCATTGATAGCGTGATGTTACACAAATTTTTGCAAATGTAGCTTGCATCGACAGAAAAAAGATCTGAAAGCTTTCCACCATCGACGCAAGCATTGATGGTCAGGTGAAAAATTTATTCTCTGCACTAACATACGATCTACGAAATCAGGCAAAAAAAGCCTGTCATTTCGACCGAAGTGGTCGAGGGAGCGTAGCGACTCGACCACGCAGCGGAGAAATCTAGCGCGCTACGATACACCAGCAGTAGCACCTTATACTATACCGCCGTGCTGATCAGCATCAATCCTTTGGCTAGGCTAATCAGCATCGCCTTCAAATAGAAGGTGTATCTGTACACGCTAGATTTCTCCGCTACGTCTTTGTGTATTTGCGGCGGCTCTTTCAGAGCCTTGCAAATACACAAAGACTCCGGTCGAAATGACCAGAAATTTGTCCTTCCCGCCAATCAAAAGGCATATCTACTTCCCTCCACGCTTGGCCTTGGGCGCATACTCTTCCAGCATGGCCAGCAGCGCAGCCTCTGCGAGATGAGAGGGATGCATTGCAATAGCTTTCTTAAGGGATTCCTTCAAAGACTTCAATTCCGCTTGATCTTTGGGTGCCGCATGCGCTACGCCCTTGCGCACACCTTCGTTCGGGATCGTGATCGAGTAGCCAAAGGTTCCCGGTTGCACTTCTTTTTCCTTGGCGATGTCAATGAAACTCTCAATCTCCTTTACATATTCCTGCAAACGATGTTTGAGAATCTCCTCTTGATCGTCGCTGATCGCGTCCAAACGTGTATTGAGCACCGCTTGAGCGATCGCCGCCAGCCAACTGTCGCGGTCATCAAACGGTACTCGAATGCGCTCCACCAAGACTTTGAGTTCCAATGGCAGCAACTTCAAATTGACGGTTTTGACCCGTTCCCTGAGTTCAACTTGGATCCCCTCAAAACCCTTCACGCCACCCAAAATCGACTGCCCGATGAACTCCTCAAAACGATCGCACAGCGCCATATAGGCTGCGCGCAACTCACGAATCGAGGCTTTCAGGGTATCGATGTAATTCGCAACAACTTGCTCATCAGCGCGCATTTTGTCGAGGTCGAAACCCAACAGCCTAGGAAACTCTTCAAAAAACGTTTGTTCTGGATCAACAGACTCTGCGATCGCCGTACGCAGCTTGATAGCACCCTTGGAAATTCCCGCCTTGGTCTTCTGTG
>JANMIM010000206.1:0-5632 GCA_031375795.1 Bacteroidota bacterium | reverse complement strand
TTCCTATTTCGACCTTGCAACGGCGCGAAGGTGCTACCGCGACATCCTTTTGGCCTTCTACAAGGGCAAGGAAATAGAATCATTTGCGATCTGCCTGAACCACTACGGCTCGAAGAAATGGGAGAAGCCGATCCACGAGGAAGCCGCCGACGAGGGCAGTTGAGGGGCGGCGGGATTCATGGGGCCGATTTATCCGATTGCGAACGGATAAATCGGCCCTTTCAATCGGATACGATCAGATTATCCGTTACAATCGATTGTAACGGCGATTTTGGGCTAATTTGACCTGTTTTGAGAGGTGCAAAAATCCGTGACAATCGATTGCGATCAGATGAAAAAGTGATCGCAATCGGATTTTGCGGGTTTTGCGCCTTGCCCTTGATCCCGAGACCGCTAAATTGCGGCATGATGAAGGCAAGGGACAAGGACGATTTGAAGATGGTCTTGCAGGGCGCTTGGGTGAAGGGCATCCGATGGTTTGCATTCGGCACCGACGAAACGGGACTGGTCAGCCCTGACAATTGCAACTTTGTCGGCTCACTAAGTTCCGCCTTCTGGCCCTTCGAGAATGTCGCGGAGATCGGCGTGACCCTCCAACCTTGGGATGCGCTCGACCAAGCTCCGATGTTCCGTAGCTTGGTTGCCGTCGATGGCATCAAGGCCGTGTGGGTGGGCAACCTAAACCATGACGGAAGCTCGGTCTGGCATGGGGTGATCTACCCGAGGCAGTGAGCGGCCCCTGCACTTTGCGCCAGCACAAATCAAGTCGCGAACCGAACGAAACCAAGCGGGCAAAAGTCCAGGGTACGGCTCGATTCCCGACCTTGGATTGCCAAGATCCGAGGGGCTGAAAATTTGCCGATTGCGCACCGATAAATTGGCCGTTTCAATCGGATACAATCACATTATCGGTGACAACCGATTGTAGCGGCATTTCCCTGCAAATTTGGCCTGTTTTTAGAGGTGCAAAAATCCGTTACAATCGATTGCGATCAGATAAAAAAGTGATCGCAATCGGATTTTGCGGGTTTTTGCGCCTTGTCCTTGATCCCGAGACCGCTACATTGCGGCAGGATGAAAGCACGGGACAAGGACGATTTGAAGATGGTGTTGCAGGGCGCTTGGGTGAAGGGCATCAAAAGGTTTGTATTCGGCACCGACGAAACGGGCCTGACCAGCCGCCACAATTGCACCCACTTCGGCTCACTCAGCTCCGCCTTGCGGCCCTTCGAGAATGTCGCCGAGATTGGCGTGCCCCCTGAGATCTGGACAGTCTTGGGATTGGCTCTCGTTATAGTCTGCAAGGTGTCCGCCTATACGGCAAAGGTGATAAGGGTCGGAAACCGAGATTGGGACGGAAGCAGAGTCTGGCATAGCCTGCTATTCGCTTGGGGCTGTAATTTCTCGATTGTGAAAGGTCGAATTGAGTATTCAAAAGTGTCAAAGTCAATCCTTTTTCGTAATTTTCCAATAGCTTTATGCATGGGCGGTAACATCAAAAGTTCTTGCCTCAATCTAACTCAAGTGTTACGAAAATGAAAAACAGGGATAAAATCGAAGTCCTAATTAATCCAACAAAGGAGCAAAGCCTCGAAAGGGAGCCTCTATTAGCGTTTTCCTTTTACCTTTCAACGAGGAATAATTTACTACTCTTTACCTTGGATGAAATTGTCAAGGAATTGGACAATGCCTTTGCTGATGAAAGAACGATGAAATGGGATTCGATTACAAAGGCATCAGATTCGATGTGGTTCTGGACTTTGGGGGCATACGAAGTTGTTAGAACTATCGATCAAGCCAAGGAGTGTTTTTCTGAGGATTTTATCTCAAGGATCAAAGGGCTAAAAAGGGAGCTGGCAATTGTGCGGATGCCAAGTGCAAAAATGGAGGAACAGGGAAAGCCATTACCTGTAAATTCAAACAGAAGTCCAGACGGCTGGGATATAGAATCAAAGGATTTGTTGGTTGGTAAACCTGAAAATCCAGTTTCAGCAAGGTTTATCCTAGACATGTATGACAAGGTGATTCGCTCTTTGACTCCTCAAGATGTGTTGAAACGCCATGAAGATTCGTATGTGAAGGCATCTGGTCTCGCTACGGGCGAATAAGGCGCAAAAAACGGCGATTTTGACGATTTCCCATCAGATAATGATATTCTACAAATGACTCATGTTGAGCTGACTCGAAACGATTTGTTGAATAGTCTGGAAGAGCAATTGTATTTTCTGGACTCGTCAATCTCCAATTTCTCCTCATACAAGACTGCCAAGAAATGTGTGAACAAGGTGATGGGGAAATCGCTTCAAATAGAGGTGGTATCGGAAGTCGAAGCGAAGAGGATAGCGGTCATAGCCCAACTGCTGCTGCACGACACCCCGAAGAGTTTTTCATTACTTGGCAAGCTCGGAATGAAGGAGAGCCTTCGTTTGGTGGATACGGCTGCTTCGAATGACGGTCGCCTTCATTCGATGACAAACTTGCATGGAGTCCGTGGCTCCCGTTCCGACCATTACTATGGGCTTGTCGCCAAAATTAACGATGTGAATGGATTGAATTCCGTTCCCCTCTATATCCAGCATTTGAAGGAATGGCATGACCAATATCCCAAGCTGAAATTTGAGGATTGGTGGCAGAATCGGATCGTCATCAAGTTGGGGACAACCGAGCTTTCTAGGGAGAAATTGATTGGATATGCAAGGAACAAGGATGGCGGGGCACACATCGACAAGGATGGCTTGCCCGTTGACTATGAAATCGCGAAAAGGACGAACCTCCGCCTGAACATCGAAGGGCATGATACAGAGTTCGGGAGAAATGTTGTTTATGCGTCCATAGCCCAAATTGGATGGGAATTGCTGAATTCGATTGAGATTGATCCACCGACTTCAAGGAGGTAAATTTCAAATGGCGTTTTCAATGAAAAAAGGGCCGCCAAATCGGCGACCCTTCCAAAAACAAGTAGGCCCAAACACCCCCTACCAATCCCCCGCCCTGAAAACCTCGTCGTCGCCGATGTTGTACATGAACCCCACCGTGCCATACCGCGACTTCTGCATCACCGCTAGCCGTCCCCTGTCGTGGTCGATCTCGATGTTGATGATGGCGGTGGAGTTGTAGAAGATTTTGGAGCCGCCCCGGATCGTCCCAGCCGTCGTCTTCTGGTGGATGCAGACGAAGATCGTCTCGGGAAAGTCCTTGCGCAGCTTCTCCAACTCGTCCTGGCCTCCCTCCAAGACCGTGAAGCTGTCGATGAAGATCACGTCGAACCGTTTTGCATCCTGCCTGATGGCTTGGAGGGTCGCGCCCTCTTGGAACTTGACCTCGTTGCCGATTTCCGCCTCCCAAATCTTGCGCTTCATCGAGTCGCCCAGACCTTCCTCCAAGCTGAAATACTTCACAGAGAACCCATGCCTCGCGAACCTGAGTGCAAGCCTGAGCGAGAATGTGGACTTGCCGCTACCGCTGTCGCCCGTGAGGCCGATGGCGACCATCTTCCTGTCCAGCCTCCCGACGAACGCGCCCAAGGCACCTTGGAGCAGGAACGACTCTGACGATTCGGCTAGTAGGTCGGCCCCGCCGATCTCGCCCTTGGGAACCTTCTGCTTCCTAGGCTCTGGTTGTAGCGAAGGCACCAAGGCGGCTTGCGGCCTTGCGACCACGAGGCCAGTCTCGATTCCTTGAGAGGGCGGGCCGTTCAGCACGGCCACGGGCAACACCGGCGCGACGGGTTTGGGCGGCTTGGGTGGCGGTGTCTCGGCCAGCTTGCGCCGCAGCTCCACGAGCTTCCGCCTTGCCTGATCCACTCCGATTTGATGCGCGTATATCAGGATTGGCGGCTTCGTCTTTGCGTTTCGTGCGGTTTCGAGCCTCGATACCAGCCTTTTGCGCTCCTCCTGCTTCTTGGCGATCATCTCGGCGAGCCGCGAAAATCCTTGTTGGGTCATATTCCAAAGTTCACTGCCCTTGTCCATGCGATGCACGAGCGCCTTGGCAAGTGACTCTTGGTAGCCAAGGTCGATGTAGTCCATCGGGAGGTTGCCAGCATTGACCCTCGCCTGAAGCTCTGCCAGCGCCTTGTTCATGAAGCGGTTGTAGAAGTCCAGATGGTTGAGTTTCTGGAACCCCGTCAGCCTTAGAATCTCCTTGTCCGTCGCCGCGATTTCGGCGGGTAGCTTGGCAAGCTCCGCCTCCACCTCGGCAAAGACCTTGGCGATTTCCTCCTCGTTTGCAGCCAATTGCTGCTCCTGCTTGCCGATTTCGAGCATGATCCCCTCGATACGGGCGACTTCCTCCGGGTCGATCTCGACAACATGGGATTCCTGCTCCTCCATCGGCTCCAACGGGGGAGCGCCCAAGGGCTGCATCGACTCCAAGAGCTTGAGCCGTATAGCATTCTCCCTTTCCTGCTCCGCGACCAGTTGCCGCCTTTGCTTGGCACGGCATGAGTTGCCGCAATATTCCTTGTTCTCGCGGGCATCGCCCATAGGCTCCCCGCAAAACTTGCATTTCCTGCCCCCTTGCACGACGGGCGTAAGTGTGTTGGTCTTCATGCTTTCATTGGTTGGGTTGCAAATCGGATTGAAACGGCAAAAGGGGAACCCGCTCACGGATTCCCCTTGCCTGTGCTGACGGCCTACTCAGTCGTCGTCCTCGTCTTCTTCTTCGTCGTCGTCATCGTCCTCATCTTCGTCGTCCTCATCTTCATCGTTTTCATCGTCCTCATCCTCGTGGATTTCGGCCCAAGCGTCCTCAATGAAGTCCTCCAAGGCGTGAACGGCCTCGCGCTCCCCTGCCTCGTATTGGATTTCGATTACGATGGTGTCGCGCTCCTCGCCCTGCGGCCCTTGGATGGACACGGTGAGTTCGTTTTCCTCGATCATGGATGCCACATCGACCATCGCGGTCAGCGGCACCTTCAATTCCCTTGCAAAAGTCATAGTGGTGGATGTTTAGGTGTTTAGAAATACGTTGGGTCCTGGGTTTTCGCTTCGCAATCGCCATGCGTCCCATTGTTGTTGTCGTCGGCCTACTTGCCCTTGCCTCCCTTCCTGTTGCCCCAAGGGCTTGTAGGGTTGTTCAGGACATGCGTTACTGCCTTGGCCTCGATCTCATCGGCGGTGGCGACCCGCCCGCCCGCGATCCAAGCGACGAGTTCCGAGACACGGAAATAGACGCGCTTGCCCTTCTTGTAGTGGGGGATGGCCCGTTGGTAGGTCTTGTCGTAGAGCGTGTTCACGGCTAGGCCAGTGATCCTCGCAGCCTCAGCGACCGACACGAGCGGTTCCTCGGCGGGGTTCTGGCTTGCGGCGGCTTGGGGCTTGAGTCCAGGAATGGCAGTGAGCGCCTCGCGCACGATCCCGCCGATGAATTCCTTGAGCTCGTCGCGGCTCATGCTGCTGAGGAAGGTGAGTTGCAAAGTCGATTCTTGCTGTTGCATAATGGATTCGGTTAGGTGAAAAGTCGATGCAAATATACTTCAAAAAAATAGGCGTTTTTGAGGCGGAAACGCCGTTTTCGCCAAAACGGGTTGCGCTTTGAAATGGGCTTCCCCTGCCTTGGGGGATGGCCCGTGCGGCCTCGTGGATTGGCAAGGATACGACCGTTTTCAGGGGGACTTCGCGGTTGCCTTGGC
>JANMIM010000137.1:0-1744 GCA_031375795.1 Bacteroidota bacterium | reverse complement strand
GGTGCAATGCCCGCTCGTTGTCCCCGATTTCGCGGCACAGGACGATATTTTCGGCAATCAGTTTGCGTTTTTCCTCGTTGCTGAGCGTGCTCATGCATGTGATCGGGTGGGTGCCCGTCTCTAGGATGAGTTCGCGCAATCCCTTGCCATTTGGATAGTCCCAGGCCATCAAGGACATCCCGCTACACAGGCCATATTGCATGGCATCGTCGCTGAAGCGGGTATTGGTCACGAGCCAGCCTTGGAAATGTTGCTTGCGCTCCAGCAATTGATCGCCGATTTTTTTCAAGATGTCCTGAAATCTCGAATGGACATAGAGCGGAATTTTCACGTCGGTCTTGAGCCCGCGGTTGTTGTGGTATTTGCATTCCACCATCACCCGTTCATGCTCCCTTACGCCATCTACATCGACTTCATGCTGCACGCATACCCCGCCCACGATCACGCCGACCTCCACTTTGAAACCCTGTCGACGAAATATTTCTCCGACAAATTTCTCAAATGGAAAACCCGAAGGTCCCAATTCCATCAAGGCATCCTTGAGTTTGTAACGCCCAGCAGATTGCTGCGAGTTGACCTTGAGCATTTGATAGGCCTTCTTGTAGATTTCGCGCGTGGTGATGCCCGGGCGAATGATTTTGATGACCTCAGGTAGCACCGAGGCGATCGTTTCCTCCGAGGCCCCTGAGCGCTCCAAGGAAGCCCGCAACTTCTCCATCGAAAACGGAACCGCCTCGCCAGAAGCCTTTTTGATCAATAAGTCAATGTCGTTCATGCAATGCCCATGTACCGACGACGCAGACCTCGCAGTCGGTGATAAGCATCAAATTTACGGCATCATTTGGGTAAGGAAGCATGACGGAAGTCACTTTTTTGAGTGCTTCCAGTCATGCGGAATGTGATTTCAAGCTTCGCAAGGGCGGGATTCTTGGCCCCACATTCGAATGCAACCGCAAGCTGCAATCGGATTTAATTTTGCGGTGGCCTCGGCAGGCTGATGTAATGCATGAAGCGGGCATCAAAGTCAGCCTCAGCGATCGGGGAATGCACTTGGCCAAACAATTCCATCAAGTAATCGGCGTGCAATTCGCTCTTGCCCGTAGCCAGCCTGAAATGCACGAAATTGATCCAAAGAAAAGCTTTCACGTGCGTCTGTTCGGCATCGAGCATGCGCAGTTCCACAGTGATGTCACGCTTGCCAAAAGAGATCAGTTCCGATTGGATCAAGACTTGCTCCATGAGCTTGGCGGGCCTGAAATAGGCGATTTGGCTCTTGCCGACCACCCAGCCCGCACCGGTCGTGAGTGCAATGTTGTAGACGTCGAGGCCATAGTTTTGGAGGATATGGTCCTCGCGGGCATTGATGAAATAATCCAGGTACCGCGCGTTGTTGAGGTGGTTGAATGGGTCGCAATCCTGGAAGCGAATCGTTGCGGTGCTTTCCAATACCTTGGGCAGCGCTGCGGTTGGGTGAACTATGTTTTCTGTTTTCATATTTTTAGACCGATCGGTCTATTTAGTTGCAAAAAAATATCAGGGTGTCAGGTCTCGGCGCAGGTCCTTGCGCAAAGCCTCCAATAGCCGTTGCAGTTGCTGCGCATCCTTGGTGGCCTTGGCGAGGGCGAGGGCGCCTTCGATGCGGCTGTAAATGATCTCTGCATAGGCCAATGCGTCGATTTCGGACCGGATTTGACCATATTTGCGGCCTTTTTCGATGATGCGCTCCAGGCTTTCCAGCATGGTG
>JANMIM010000116.1:0-7312 GCA_031375795.1 Bacteroidota bacterium | reverse complement strand
CAAGGTAAAAGCCTTGCCATTGCCACGACCACCGTTGTCGGCATCGTTGGTACCCATCCAGTAGCGGAAGTTCAATTCCGTTTCCTTCATGTTCGCCATTTCACCGGTCTTCTTGTCCAAGCCAGAATAAATTTCCAGCTGAGCAAGGATCGTGTCGATTTCCCTGACAACATCGTTTGCTTGCTTCTCGACCAGATCCACCATGGGAATGAGGTACTCATTCTTACGGTTGTTCGAGCCGACTTCTTCAGCAATCTTTCCTTTGATACCGCCTTTCGTATCCGCGTTTTTGGCTGCAAAACTATCGGCTGACTGCTCCAATGACTCCTCGAGGCTTGCGAAAGCATCCAGGATCTCAGCACTCACGTTGAGCGCCAGAAGCGCCGTGAGCACGAGATACATCATGTTGATCATCTTCTGCCGTGGGGATATATTACCACCTGCCATTTGATTTACTCCTTTCTGAGGTTAACCGCTAAGTATAGAACTGAATAAATCAAGCGCGACCGCCGCTCATTGCAGACAGCATGCCGCCATAGATTGCATTGAGGTCACGAAGGTTTTTGGTGAGGCCGGAGACCTCGTTGCGATAAGCTTCGGCATCTTTGGATGCTTCGACCATGTTGGTCATCGCGCCACCAAGGCTTTGATAAAACTTATTGATGGTGGCGATGTGCTGTTGCGCATCGCTCAGTTCCAATTCGTAGACAGCGTTGAGCGAAGCCAAGTTCTTGGTCACGCGCTGCACTTCTTCATGGTAGGCATGAGCTTGTGTCGCTGCACCGCCGACACTGCTGGAAAGGCTGGACATTGCATCGACGGTCGAAGCATAGCCATCGTTCAACTGAGACATTTTGCCGGTAGCGCTGCGCACGCTTGCGGTGTACTCGTTGGTGGCGACGGTGGCGTCTTCCATCTTGGCAAGCTTATCGACGTTGTTTTTCAAGCCTTCAAGGGAGCCAGAAAGTGAGTCAAACAGGTCAGAGTTCAATTCAATGCCACCCATTCCTTTTTCGGCGAGTGCCAAAGCTTCCTCTGCAGACATGCCTGATTTTTCGTCGATGGCATCTGGAATAAAGTCATTGTCTTCGTTGAGTTGTGGGTACACACGTCCCCAGTCCAGTTCAGCGTGGAGCGGCTCAAAGGCCGACACGAAAAACACAACACACTCAGTACCCATACCAGCGATGAGCATCTCATTCGCGTATGGCCAGTGCATGATCTTGAAGAGTGCACCGCCGATCACGACCGCAGCTCCGAGACCATACAGGTACTTCATGAAGATCTTAAAGCCATTGGATTCCAGAAAACCTTTTTTCTTAGCCATTTTGTTTACTTCTCCTTAAAAAGTGAATACTATCAAGAATAAATTTTCAGTGAATGCAAAAGGATGACGTTCCCAGGATATTGCTGAGCAAGGAGGTGCTTTTCTGAATGCATTAGAAATCATTTCCCGTGCCCAGGGGAGCCTGCCTTTGTTTAGAAGGCAGCAGCTCCCGAGCGACCGATTTGAGTGACCACGGAACGGAAGCCCACGAAGGACTTGGTCGTGTCGGAGTACTCATAGGTGCGGGTACCGCAGGAGAGGAAATAACCGATGTCTTTCCATGAGCCGCCACGGATGACCTTACGGATGTTGGCGCCGCCAGGAACCCTTTCTTCGGTCTTGTAGCGTGGATCGCGGTAGACGGGGTTCAAGTCGTGGGCGTAGATGTAACCTGATTCCTCAAAGTCATCTTCGCACCATTCGGCGACGTTGCCTGGCATGCACCAGAGGCCGTAGTCATTGGGCCAGTAGCTGCGCACTGGGCAAGTGTACTCATAATTGTCGGCGATATAGTCACCGCGCCCTGGCTTGTAGTTGGCCAAGAAGCAGCCCTTGGAGTTGCGGATGTATGGACCCTCCCAAGGATAGATTTTGTGCTCAAAACCGCCGCGTGATGCATATTCCCACTCAGCCTCGGTTGGGAGACGGAAACGGGGCATTGGAGGCATCTCGATCGATGCACGATAGGCGTTGTAATGAGCTGTGCGCCAGCGGCAAAACTCAGAAGCTGCATACCAGTTTACACCAACCACTGGATACTCATCAAATGCTGGGTGCCAGTAATAGTTTTCTGTCAACGGCTCGTTGTATGCGAAGACGAAGTCGCGCATCCAAACAATTGTGTCGGGGTAGACAAGCTTGGCGACGTCAGCCGCAAGCGTGTCCATGGCGGTTTCAATGAACTGGCGATACTCGTTGTTGGAGATCTCGGTGTCGTCCATGTAAAACGCGCTCATAGTGATCTGGCGATTGTGAGCTACTTGTGAGTAGTTCACGTCCTGATCATTTTGGCCCATGTGGAAGCTACCTGGGGGAATCAACACCATGCCGTAAGGGGTCGGCTGATCCCAATCAGGACGATCCATTACGCCTGTCAATTCACCGTTTTTGCCAGTTTGCTTCTTGCCAAAAAGGCCGCAACCACTCGCAAAAACAGAAACTGCAACAAGAACAAACAATAACCTTTTCATAGCAGACAAATTGAAGAATGTTGCAAATTAATGCGCCTAGAATAAACAAACCTACAGATTGTCGACCAATCTCACAAGCAATTAACACTATCAACTTCAAACTACTTGAAAATTTTATTTTTTCAAGTGTTTGGCCTATTTCATTGATAGTCTCAACACACAGGCTTCAAAAGATCGAAAAACATTCAGACACCCTCTCTCCAACTCAGATGTTGTCGATGTACAAGGTGCGGGTACCGCGCCTTGGTGGCAAGTTCTTGAACTTGGACGGGAAGGTATAAGAAAGTATTACTTCATGCGAACCAGTCGTAAACGTACTGAGTCCAGATGTGGTGTAATCATAAGAATAACCGATGAACAGGTAGGTCGAGGCATTGAAGCCCACGATTCCTGAGAACGAATCGGCTGTATTGCCGACCAATCCACGGTGACTGATGCCAAAGACCATCGGGCTCACGTACAAGTTCAGGTTGAGATCAAACTGATTTGTAGGACCGGCCATCCTGAAGTTCACGTTGGGCTCCAGGAAGGTCGATGGCCCGAGCTGGAACACGTACCCCGCTGAACCTTGAATACCTCGAGGTAACACGGTCTTCACTGAGTTGGTGATTGCCATCAAATCTTCCATCGATGGCTCCAAGATGTGGGTGAGTGAACCACCCAAATAAAACTTGTCTTGAGGAAATGCGCTCGAAGAAGCATTTTTCAAGGGGACGTGGAAGTAAAGACCAGCGTCCAAGTCTGGAAGGATAATATTTTGTTTTCCTGTGGGCAGCACAGGGTCGACACCGGCGGTCTGATTGTAAATCCAGTCACCGTTGAGCGTCTTTTGATAGACCCCGCCGGCGACGCCGATGTTCATAAACGCTTTTCCTCCACCGAAATTCATGTGGAAAGAATAAGCTGCCTTGGCACCTACAGTGCTCAAGGGACCCAAGCGATCCCCGATCAAGTAGGCCCCCAACCCACCATGTAGTACCTTGCTGTACCCGTTGATGCTCGCCGTGGTCGTACTAGGAGCCTGCGGTATGCCGACCCATTGTGCGCGCCCCAAGCCGGTAATGTTGGTGGCTTGCAGCGCACCAGCATAGGCAGGATTTTGGGCGAAACGGTTGAACATGAACATAGTGTACTGTGGGTCCTGCTGCGAAAATGCCGCAGGCGATAGTACAATCACCAACAAAAACCCCAGTATTAAGCTCCTCATGTATGCTTTGAATAAATTCAGGTGTTGAAATTGGGAATTATAATTCAAAGTTACAAATTTTTTTAACCCCGAAGCTACTTACCAGTCGTTGGTACTTGCACTCTAGCTCCTGCAAATTCAAATCGGTAACAGATGTGATTTCAGGCATTTGGCGTTTTTTTAAGCGCCTCTGAAACACTCAGTCGGTTCCCTGCCGGCCTCGTGCGACGCTGCTTTGGAGACTCCATATCCGCTGCAGCAATCATCGTTTTTTCCATCTCGGGAGTCACACACATATTATCTATGTGTTACTTGTTATTTTCCTTCAAATACGCCTCGATCGCAGCAGTCATCGAGGGCATGTTGGGCAACGGCGCTTCGATATCGACCCGCAACCCGGCATCCAAGATGGCCTTGGCGGTCGTCGGTCCAAAGGCTGCTATCACGGTGTCGTTTTGCTTGAAATCGGGAAAGTTTTGAAACAATGACTCGATTCCAGACGGTGAATAAAAACATAGCATGTCGTAGTACACATCCCGTAAGTCGGACAAGTTGCTGGAAACCGTGTTGTAGATCACGGCTTCAGACAGGTGATACTTGTGCTCGACCATCCAATCGGTCAATGCGGTCGTGTGGATCGCGCTGCAAGGGAAAATATATTTTTCCTTGGGTTGCTTCTTGACCATGTCGATCAAGTCGTTGCTCGTGCGCTCGCCCACATAGAGCTTGCGCTTGCGGATCACGATGTACTTCTGCAGGTACTTGGCCGTGGCCTCGCTCACGCAGAAGTACTTCATCTCAGGCGGCATCTCGATCTTCAATTCCTTCAACAACCTGAAATAGTGGTCGATGGCGTATTTGCTGGTGAAAATTACAGCCGTGAATTCGAGCGGGTTGATATTCTGTTTTCGAAACTCGTTGAGCGTCACGCCCTCGATCTCTATGAACTTGCGAAAGTCCATTTTGAGGCCCCATTTCTCCGCGAGTTTCAGATAGGGGGAATTCTCGTCAGTCGGATAGGGTTGCGAAATCAGTATAGACTTAACTTTCTTTCCCATGGACAATAGTTCTGGCTCCTTTTAGCAATAACATTTCTGCAAGCTGTATTCCCGTGACCTCTGGGTCTGAGGAAGCAGCATCGAGGTTGGCGCGCAAGATCTGGCTGCCATCCTTGGCGGCCACGCCTCCCATCAAACTGAGCGTGCCGCCCACCACTGTGCCCAAGGCAAAGATGGCCGAGTGGCAACCGCCCTCGAGTGTGCGCAAAAAGGCACGCTCGGCATGCACGGCGATCTCGGTATCCTCGTCATTGACCACTTGTCGCACCGCCGCCGTCGACAAATGACCATCTGGCATCGTCACGGCGATCGCGCCCTGCCCCACCGCCGGCGTAAACGTGGACACGTTCAGCTTGCGGGTGACCAAGTGCGTAAGTCCCATGCGCTTCACGCCCGCGTAAGCCAGCACGATCGCATCGCAATCGCCCGCCAGCATCTTTGCGACCCGCGTGTCGACATTCCCACGCATCGGCACCACCCGCACATGGGGCAGATAATGCTGCAGCAGGGCATGACGACGCAAGGACGAGGTGCCCACCGTGATACCGCTTTGCAAGTTGTCGAGGTCGATTTCTTCCCCAGGGCTCAACAAAACATCGCGTGGGTCCTCGCGGCGCAAAATTGCCGACAAAGCAATCCCATCGGGTAGCACGGTCGGCAAGTCCTTGGCACTGTGCACAGCCAAGTCGATCTCTCCCCTGAGCATGGCATCGTCGAGGGCCTTTGTAAAGAGGCCCTTATCGCCAATCTCATGCAGGGGCTTGGACTGTTGCAAGTCTCCGGTCGTTGTGTAAAGAACCAATTCTGCCAAAAAGCCGCTCGCCTCCAACGCAGCCTGCACGTGCTGAGCCTGCCAAAGCGCGAGCTTGCTGCCCCTCGTCCCTATCTTCAGCTTCCTCACGCGACAAGCACTAAATTAAGATCACCCATGGCAAAATTTCGAGGGTGCAAATATACAAAATTTTCAGACTCCCCGAAATCTGATTCAGCCTGCCCAAGCCGCTGTAAACGAGCCACACGCGGCGAGCGCAATACAGAAACAACAATGCGGCCCACACACGTAGCACGATCGCCCCAGCCAGGGGATCCAAGAAAAAAATGAAGCAGGCAGGCAGGAAAGGGACCAGATTGGAGGGAAAGGCTGCAAACACGTCGAGGTTTTGGATCGAAGGCCCCAGGCTGAAGACCCTGAAAATCGTCCCAATCCCATTGATCATGATATACTTGGCCAGATTGAGCGCCACAATCACCCCCAGCGAAAGCAGGAATATCTCCCACAACTGAATCGAGGAGCCATACAAGGTGCTGTAAAGGATGCTGCGACTCCCAAAAACGTTGAGCACCTGCCATGACTCCGAGAGTTGCACATAATATAAGAAGAGTGCCACGGTCACCGCGGTGATGATCATGCGCAGGAAGTTCATGAGCCAGCGCTGCTCGACCTTGAGGAACTTGTTGTCGACGATGAGCTCGAGGTAGATCTTGGTCTTCGTCAAATATTCACCCAGGCTACCGTATGCCCGCGGAGCCACGACCTTGAGCAACAGCATGCAAAAAACCGGAATCAGCAAGAAGATCACCAATGCCGATCGGTTGGGCACGTTGACCTCGGGATTGTTGATGGAGGCCTGGCTTTGGAATGTGCCGTAGTAGGACGTGGGACGCATCTGATTGTCGCGCCAGAAATGCAGGTTTTTGTGCTCGGCCTCGGTCGAGAACGGAAAGGAATTGTAGGCCGCCAAGCTGTCTGCTCCCTCCGGGTTGGTCAATATTTGCCAGCCGCCAGCGCCCAGGATCGCCAAGGCCTGGTTGGAGGGCCTGAAAGGAAACGCGATCGGATGCGGATAGGGATAGGAAAACAACCCCGCACCCAGTTGACGGATGATCGAACTGTCATAGAGGTATTGTCCCGAAGCACCCCATGCGGCAAACAGCGTGGCCTTGGGGGCATGGGTGACGCTTTTGGGGAATCGGGGGAATTTGGGAATGCTGTCGACCTCCAAGAGCAGGATCTGCCTGAAGATGCCTAGGAAGCGCTTGGGATACCAAGGGAAACTAAGGCCCTTGGTCGAAAGTCTGATATGAAGCACATTCCCCTGCGGCTTCAGCCAAGTCTTGTCGAGCGCGAGCAAATGCTCGGCAAAGGGGTCGTCGGTCACCTCCAGCAGGCGCTCGTTGAGGGTGATTTCACTGGACCACGCGATCGCCTCGATGTATAAAAACAGGGTGTCTTGCAGCTTGTCATAGGTCGGCAGGTCAAAGGTCTGGGACAATTGCATCTCCTCGCGGTCAAAGGAATTGAAGGGTACGATACGGCGGTTGCCGTTTTCATCGAACCAAATCCCCTTGAAATCCAGCACGGGAGTCAATCCGCCGGTGAGCGGACTCGAATAGAATTTGATGCCCCCGCCCTGGGCCCAGCCTGAAGCGACGCCTGCCAGCCACCATAGCCCCATCCACAAAATGGGGAGCACTATCTTAATTTTCCTGCTCACAATAGCTGATTTTCCCTCCATTTCGGGCGTCTAGGGCAGCAAAGGTAAATATTTTC
>JANMIM010000100.1:0-1701 GCA_031375795.1 Bacteroidota bacterium | reverse complement strand
GGCATCAAGGTGCTCATGCTCACGATGAACCACGAGGACGCGATGATCCTGCACCTGATGGAGCTTGGCGCGCACGGCTACCTGCTCAAGGAATCCGATCCCGACGAGGTCGAGCAGGCGATCCTCGCGGTCGTGGACACGGGCTTCTATTTCAACGAGCGGGTCTCCAAGGCCCTGCTCACCAAGATCGTGCAGGGCGACAAGTTCAAGCCCGTGTTCAAGGGCCTCGTGCAGCTCACCGACCGCGAACTGGAGGTACTGAACCTTGTGTGCCACGGCCTCACCAACCCCGAGATCGGCGAAAAGATCTTCCTGTCCTCGCGCACCGTGGAGGGCCACCGCAAAAACATCATGGAAAAAATGGGCGTCACCAACACGGCCGCCATGATCGTGTACGCGATCAAGAAGGGCTGGGTGGATTTGGATGGGATTGAGGTTTAGGGGGGGGGCAACCTTGGCGTAGAAACTTCCGAAGGCGCATTCCTTCTTAGATCATTATGATTTCTTGAAGGCAGGGACAGTCCACGGGAGCACAAGTCTCGGGAGTTGCAAGCATCGAGATGTATTGTTCTAGGTTGTATTGCCCCAAGATTTGTTTCGGTGGCCCACCATCGTGACTCGGATATTTGAAGCAAGGGTCGAAAACCTTCGCTGTGTTGTCGAATTTTTCGCCCAAGTAGGCAATCTGGTGAAAATTGAACGATATTTCCTTGTATGGGACGTTGCAACCTAATGGAATCACTTCATTGATGACGAATCCCCCGCCTTTCGGATTCACGAGCCGACCGATATTAAGTTTGCAACCGATTGCGTTGGCGTATAGCAGCAAGATGTAGGACAAGTCGACACAATCCGCAGGATTCTTATTGCCGAACCACCCTGACATCGTTTCCATGATACGCACGGCTTCGATCTTGACTGTTCCTTTGGGGGAACAAGGGTCTACTGGAGCTTTTGTATTCGGATCGAGACTTAGCTTGCAATAGCTGGTTTCGAAGGCATTGTAGACAAAATGCGAGGAATCTCCAAGGCATCCTGCTATGCGCCTGATGGCATCGGTCTCAGTGACCGCGCCGGCGGCCATTTTGCAAGCTTGCCTTATGATCCCTACGGGCGGCAAAAACCTCTTTGACATTTGACCATCAAAAAGTTTGTAACGTCCCCAGGGGTAGGAAGGCTCGTCCAAAGACAGGCAAACCGCCACTTTCATCTCGCTGATTTCCTGCCAAGATGCATTTGTGGATTGTGTTGCCACGACCCTTGCTTGCCAAGTCCAATTGTTGGAATAAACGCCTACGGCTTTTTCCCCGAGTATTGTGAAGGAGCTGGAAAGTAGCAATTTGGTATCAATTTCAAACGGGACATATCCCGCCTCACCATTGTACAAAGAAACTAGGTTTTTGGTTCCAAAACCCTGCCAAAGGCTAAATGTCAAGGAAGTAATCGTGGATGACAATTGATCCCCCCTCAAGATCGCTCTTACTTGAATGACCTTGTTGGCCAAATTTAGAGCTTCATCCTTTGTCGTGAAGCAACAACTGATTTTTTCACGTGGCTGGATATTTTTTGTGGAATATAGGACCACCGTATCGCGATTGCTGAAAAACTCTGGTACAGACGGCCGATACATTTCGATGGCATTGCAGCCTCGTTCAAGTGGACCCAAAAAGAATTTTGCAGCGACCAGATCGAGGTCTATCG
>JANMIM010000080.1:0-3808 GCA_031375795.1 Bacteroidota bacterium | reverse complement strand
CACAGTACATTTCGACCGAAGTCATGGCTGATTTGCAATGCTCCGAAGGAGCCGCAGCAAATTAGCCATGACTTCGGTCGAAATCTTGCGCCTTACGATACACCTCCAATTAAGTGGGCCTGCTGATGGGCCGCGCATCAAAAGGAGCTTTCAAGTAGGAGTTTACAAGCAGCAAGTGTATCGCGAAGCGCTAGATTTCTCCGCTGCGTGGTCGGGTCGCTGCGCTCCCTCGACCACTCCGGTCGAAATGACACCGTTTTTCATTCATTACCCCCCAAAAAAAATATGCCCATTAGAACCACCAATCCAGCAACCAACGAAGTCTTGAAAGACTTTGATGAAATGACCGATACTGCTGTCGATCAGTCGGTTGCGCAAGCAGTCGAGACTTACGCCGCTTGGAAAAAGACCGAATACGCGTTCCGAGCCGAGCTGTTGCAAAAGGTCGCGGGTTTGTTGCGAGCGCGAAAAAAGGAATTTGCCCGACTGATCACCCTTGAAATGGGAAAATTGGTCGACCAGGCTGAGGATGAAATCAACCTGAGCGCTGAGATCTTCTCCTACTATGCCACAAATGGCGAGCAGTTTCTAGCAGACAAGATTTTGGCGCCCACCCATGGACAGGCATTGGTGCGGCACAGTCCGATCGGCGTAATTCTCGGCATTCAGCCTTGGAATTTTCCATTTTACCAAGTTGCCCGTTTCGCGGCTCCGAACATCATGGTTGGCAACACCATCCTTTTGAAGCACGCTTCCATCGTGCCGCAATGCGCGATTGCGATCGAGGAACTCTTCTTGGAGGCTGGCGCCCCGGTGGGCTTGTACACCAATCTATTGATCTCAGGTTCAAATGCTTCCAAACTCGTTGCCGATCCTCGCATCAAGGGCGTGTCGCTGACCGGCAGTGAAGCCGCTGGCGCGAGCGTCGCCGCACAGGCGGGCAAAAGCTTGAAAAAATCGGTGCTGGAATTGGGCGGCAGCGACGTTCTTATTGTACTGGAAGACGCCGATATTGACAAGGCAGTGGATTGGGCGGTCATCGGCCGAATCAACAACAATGGCGAAACCTGCACGGCCTCCAAGCGATTCGTTGCTGTGGAAAGCGTAGCCGATGAATTTTTTAAGAAATTAAAAAACAAGCTTGCCAACCTGGTCGTCGGCGACCCCATGGATGCAAGCACACAACTTGGACCCTTGAGCAGCGAGGCAGCAGCCGTCAAAATCGTCGATCAGGTGCAGCGGGCAGTAAAAGGTGGGGCCAAGCTCTTGCTGGGAGGCAAAAGAGTCGCCCAGGCAGGTGCGTACATGGAAGCCACCGTCCTCACGAATATGCTGCCCGGCAATCCCACATATCACGAGGAGTTTTTTGGTCCTGTGGCAGTATTTTTTAAAGTCAAAGATGAACAAGCCGCGATCGATTTGGCCAATGATTCTCACTTTGGTTTGGGTGGTTCGGTATTTACGCAGGACATCGAGCGCGGCAAGCGGGTAGCCGACCAGATCGATACAGGTATGGTTTTCATCAATCACCCGACCGGGTCGCAGGCCGATTTGCCATTTGGCGGCACCAAAGGCTCGGGCTATGGCAGGGAACTTTCGGAGTTGGGAATGCATGAATTTGTGAACAAGAAATTGATTCGGGTGAGCGCGTTGAATGATCCATTTTGATGGGGAGGATGATCGTATGTTGCCGAATGTCTGTAGCGGCATCATGCTGTGAAGCGTTTGAAGGGGAAAAGGCTGCCTCTATGTCAGGCATTCGGCACGGATATGAGGTAAATACAAAATGCGTTCGGCCATAAGCGCATCAAGACAAGAGCGGTGTACACCTATGCTGCAAGTCCGCCAGGGGCCGAGCCGCCAGCGGTGGGTGGAGCGTGCGAAACAGGAAACCCGCATCGGCCTTGGATGATCTTTCGTTCAAAACCTTCGTTGATACATCCGATTGGGATGGGTAAACGAAGGTTTTGTGCTTTTGTCGGATAAATTTTCGATCTTGTCAAGAAAAAAGCTTCGGTTATCTGGGTGTTACCTGCAAAGCCGTTCCCAAATGCTGACAAGGTTGCTACTTGAGCAACTTAAACACAAAATACAAAAGCAGAGTTTCCACAAATGCCAATCAGAAAACTTGTCTCATCCACTTAACACATTACGATGATCGATACAGCGCAAAAAAAGGCCCATGGCGTAAATTTTCTTAAAGTTTTTGCTTCGCGCAAAGACAATTTTGAGATGCTAACGAATTCTCCGCAGCGCTTCCCCGAACTTTTCGCCATTCATTTTCCGTTGAGGAAATTTTATGTCGTTCACAACCCTGCGTTGGTGCAGCACGTGCTACAGCAAAATCATCTGAACTATGTGAAAGATAGAGGGTATCGCATCTTGGGGCTTTTGCTGGGGAAGGGACTCATTACCAATGAAAATTCGGCAAGTTGGCGCAAGCAGAGGACGATGATGCAGCCATCATTCCACCGCGAAAGCCTGCAAAGAATCAGTGAGGTCGTGGTTTCCTCTACCGAGCGCTTGCTGCAAAACTGGAAAGGAAAGGAAGGAACGGTGATCAACTTTACGCATGAAATGGCCTGGCTTACGATTGACATTGTATCCAAGGCACTTTTCACGACCGATGTCACCGATGAGGATATTCAGATGACCTGGAGAAACATTAACTATCTGAATGACCTAGCCACGCGTATGTTGAAAAATCCGCTTCATTTACCCCTGAGTTTCCCCCTACCCCGATACATCAAAGCGCGTAAATACATTGCTGAACTCGATGCCTTGATTTACGGAATTATTCAAAGACGAAGACTGCAAAAAAATCCACCCCACGACTTGTTGCAATTATTGATGCAAGCCCAGTATGAAGACACGGGTGAAGGCATGACTGATCTGCAGATTCGGGACGAACTGATGACGATTTATGCAGCAGGTCATGAAACGACGGTCAATGCGCTGTCGTGGACCTGGTATTTACTCAAGCAACATCCCGATTGTGAAAAGGCCTTGCAAGTGGAGTCGATCAAATTTGCCCAAGACCGAAACCCTACATTTGCTGATGTAGCTGCATTAGAATATGGTAAACAGGTCATGAATGAAAGTATGCGATTGTATCCTCCAGTTCCTGCTATTGGCCGCAAGGTAGCCCAGGACGATGATGTGAACGGGTATGCGATCAAGTCGGGCAGCATCATCGGAATCAATATTACCGGCCTTCATCATCATCCGGCATATTGGGAAAATCCCTTTGAATTTAAACCCGAGCGATTCAAGAATTTTGAACTCAAGGGCGACAACCGTTTTATTTTCATGCCTTTTGGAGCCGGCCCGCGCATCTGTATCGGCAATAGTTTTGCCATGATGGAAATGCAGTTTGTAAACGCCATGCTCTCAGCAAGGGTTGAAATGGAATTGGTCAGCACAGACCTCAAACCGGTGCCGATGGTTACCTTGAAACCCGGAGATGGGGTGATGATGCGCTTGAAAAAAGTGAATTCAAATTGAAGTACGCAAATGCGGGCGGATTTTGTTTTATGAGTATCTACTTCCTTAGCATAGAACCAAAAAAGGGTGTCATTTCGACCTGAGTGATCGAGGGATCCGACGCGTAGCAAATAAGCCATGACTCCGGTCGAAATGTACTGTGTGAAAAGTCAAGACATCGCCATTTTTTTTATCGAAATTTTCTTTTGACTTTTCCACGTTGAACGAAATCCCCGATTTCCAGACTCCAAACGCCTGACGGAGCAATTTGCAAGCAACTGCGATGAGCGCGACCTTTTTCTTCTTGCCTAGCCCAATAAGCTTT
>JANMIM010000076.1:0-2666 GCA_031375795.1 Bacteroidota bacterium | reverse complement strand
GGATAGAGCGTGTTGGCGATCGGGGCAGCCTCAAATCCGAGCCAGATGATCGCGATGAGCATCAACAAGGAGCCGATCAGGGTGTAGAGGAAAAACTTGATGGAGGCATAGATGCGCTCCTTGCCACCCCAGATACCGATGAGGAAATACATCGGGATGAGCACCATCTCAAAGAATACATAAAACAAAACCATGTCCAGTGCACAGAAAAAGCCGATCACGCCGACTTCCAAGATGAGCAACAAGGCATAGTAAGGCTTCTCCAACTTGTCGACCGATCCCCAAGAGAAAAATATCGTGATGGGGAAGAGAAAAGTCGTGAGCAGAAGCAAGTAAATCGAGATGCCATCCAAGCCAGTGATGAACTTGATGTCAAATCCAGGGATTTGAAACCAGCCATCGGCGATGGAAAACAGCACATAGTTGTTCAAAGTAGAGGTCGGGGCCCCGCCTGCCGCAGCAGTCGCGAGATCGGCGTGGTCCAGGTAAAAAATATAGACCAATACCGAGAGCACCAATGGAATGCAAGAAGAGAGGAGAGCCATCACCTTGGCCTGCTTCTTGTCCAGCAGTAAGCAGAAAGGCACCCCGATCAGAGGGGCGACAATCATGCAATTCATTAACAAATTCGCCGTTTCAGCCGACATATCTGGGATCGATTTTTTATCGAGGCGGCAAATTAATCAATGTGATCGGGAATGTGAAATGTAAAAAATGCAAACGACAAAACGGGGAGGAAAAATGGGATTCTCATAGGTAGTAGGTAGCAGTTGGGACGTAGTAGGTAGCAGGTAGTAGGTAGAAGGTTTCGCGTTCCCTGCTACCTACTACCTACTACCTTTTACCTGAACCCTACTCCCGCACATAAACTCGACGTACCCGCTGCGAGATCCCAGTGAGGATCTCATAGGAAATCGTGTCACACAGCGCAGCGATCTCCTTCACCGAGATAAAATCGCTGCCTTGGCCGCCCAGGAGCACGACTTCGTCACCCGCCTGCGCCCCGGGCACATGCGTGACGTCGAGCATGAGCATGTCCATGCACACCCGTCCGATGACGGGCGCGCGCTGCCCTCTGATCAAAAACCGCCCCTTGCCATTGCTGAGGCTCCGGCGGATGCCATCGGCGTAGCCGATGGGCAGGGTCGCGATGCGGGCCGCATGGTCGCGTGCCTCGCTGCAGCCGTAGCCGATCGGCGTGCCAGCCGCATATTCATGCACTTGCGTCACCACCGTGTGGATGCTGCCGATCTCCTGCAAGTCGATGTCTGCCCCTTCAAACGGCGGAATCCCATACAGCCCGATCCCGAGCCGCACCATGTCGAGGGCATACTCCGGAAACCGCAACATGCCCGCCGTGTTGCATAGATGCCGCAGCGGAGCTTGCTCAAAATCCACCGCACCCACCAATTCCGCATAAAAATGCTGGAAACGCTGGGCTTGGAGGTGGGTGAATGCATCTTGGTCCAAATCGTCGGCGCTCGCTAGGTGGCTGAGCACGCTGGCCACCTCCACCATCGGCTCGGCCTTCAAAAACGCAATGAGCGCATTCGCCCCCTGCCATTCGAAGCCCAAGCGGCCCATGCCTGTGTCGACCTTGATGTGGACGGGAAAGCGCGTCTTGCCGAGCTGCCGGCCCTCGGCGATGTAGCTGCGCAAAAAATCGAGGTTGTAGACCTCGGGTACCAAATCAAAGCGGTACAGCTGGGCGATGCTCTGCAAATCGGCGTTCATGACCATGATCGGCACGTGGATCCCACGTGTGCGCAGCATGATGCCCTCGCTCGTGTAGGCGACCGCGAGTTCGTCGACGCCCTCGCGCACGACCGCCTGGGCGATCTCCCAAGAGCCGGAGCCGTAGGCGAAGGCCTTGACCATCGCCATCGTGCGGGTCGTCTTGGGTGCCCGTGCCCGGAACTGCCGGTAGTTGTGGGCAAGCGCATTCATGTTGATCTTGAACCAAGTGGCAGTGGCGCGACGGCTCAGATAGGGAATGAGGCGGTCGAGGCCGAAGCGACGTGCGCCCTTGAGCAAGACCGTGCGGTTGCGAAAGCGCTCGTAGTCAAATGCCTCGATAAAAGCCTCGGTGCTGGGATAACTCGCGATCCAAGGCACATCGCGCAGCATCAGGTCAAAAACAGGACCGATCACGATGAGGTTGTCGGCACCGAGGGCCTGCACTGCCATGTCCAGAATCGCCTTTTGGACGCGTTCCTGGGCCGATCCTTGGTGGTCGATGTCGGTGAGGATAAGCGTGCGCGCGGCGTGGTAGCGCTCTGTCGCCAACAGCGAGAGTGCGTTTTTCACGGAGCTGAGGTCGGCGTTGTAGGCGTCGTTGATGATGGTGATCTCCGGGTTGTCGGTGATCATCTCCATGCGCATGGACACGGGCCGCAGCAGGGCGAGGCGGTCGGTGAATTCCGCATATTCAAAGTCATGCCATTGCTCGCCGATTTGTTTTGCGGCGACCACTGCAAGCGCCGCATTCCGCAAGGCTGCTTCCCCAGGGATGGGCAGCGAGAGCTTGACTGCTGTGTTGCGCGTGTGAAGGATTGCGGTGCTCCCCGTGGCGTCTGAGTGGATGTCGGCAAGGTAACTGGTCCACACATCGTTCAGGCCTAGGGTAAAACGCGCTTGTGGATGGGCTTGGGTGAATGCGATCAGCG
>JANMIM010001469.1:0-8035 GCA_031375795.1 Bacteroidota bacterium | reverse complement strand
GGAGGTGCTCACCTACGCGATCACCGACCTGGGATACCGCACCAGCTTCCCGATCGAGGACATCCTGGCACAGACGACCACCGAGGAGCTCAACGCCAATTCGTTTTACACGGCCGCCCAGATCCTGCCCAACTCGCCCGTCACGCCCGACGACTTTCGCAAGCTGCTGATCGACCAATCGGGTGTGAGCAATGCCTGGATCACCACGGGAGACCCCTTTGTCCCCGCACAGGGCCTGCGCAAGATCATCGTGCAGCCGAGCAATCCCAACCTGGACCACAAGGCCGAGAAACAACTGCGGCAGCAGCTCCAGCAGGCATTTTGGGCCAACCGCAACCTCGGGGAGGTGCTGGACAGCATCGCGTTCCTGAAGCCGCAGCCCATCGTGCTCGAGTTGCAGATGATCGTGAAAAGCGAATATTCGCCGGAGCAAGTGATGGCCTCGGCCCTGGTCACAATCGGTGCCTACCTCGAGGGGCAGGTCCATTTTCTCACGCTCAGCCAGATGCTCGCCGCGCAGCAGGGCAGTGTCGCCGACGTCTTCGACGGCCCCTTGTTGCAGCACGGCTTCATCCTCGACAGCGACTTGGCGCCACAGGTTTCGTTGGTCGACCCCGACCAACTCATCCACTGCATCCGCGACCTGCCGGGCGTGGAGAGCGTGGTGCGTCTGCAGATATTGCCCCAGATCGTCTTGCGGGGGCGTGGCAAAAAAGGCTTCTTCCAAGAGCTGAATCCAGATGGCAGCCTCAGCATCGGGCCGACCTATTACCCCATGCTCGGCACCGACCTCAGCAAGTTTGAGTTCATGGTCATGCAGGGGCGCAAGCCTTATGCCCTGAACCTGGGGATCTTGCAAGACGATGTCGTGCATTTGCAAAACCTGCAGGCCGCCACCAAGGTGACCGGTGGCGTCATGGACCTGCCCATCCCCGCCGGCAAATTTCGCGACATCCGCCAGTACTACTCCGTGCAATATGACTTCCCGGCCGTCTACGACCTCGGGCCCAACCAGCCAGGGACCCCGATGACTGCCGAGACGGCTCAGATGCGCGGCTACCTCATGCTCTTTGACCAGGTGCTCGCCAACTACCTGAGCCAACTCGCGGGTGTCTTCAAGCTGTTTTCCTGGGACACTGAGATCAAGGCCACCTATTTTTTCCAAGGGCTGGAGACTGCCTTGCAAGACATGGTGCAGTTGCTCGTGGGCATGCCCAGCCTCAACGGCAATCCACCCACGCAGCAGCAATCCGCGACCTTGGCAGCGGGCTTTGCCAAGTTTCAACTGCAATTGGCCGGGCTGCGGGAGACGCGCGAGGAGTTCTTGCACCGCAGGCCCAAGTTCCTGAACCATCTATTGGCGCGATTGGGCCGCAGTTTGGAGGAATATGTGCAGCAATTGCCGCAGGGCGACCCAGAGACCCGCCCCAAGTTTTACATCTCGACGGCAGAGCGCATGCTCGCCAGCTACCCGGCCCTGAGCAACCGACGCGGGGCCGGCGAGGACCCGCAATTGTGGAACGATCCCGTGTATGGCAAGTCGGGCCTGCAGCAAGTGATCGAGGCCATCTTTGGCCTGCCCACCACCGCGCCACAGCCGCTGGGCCAACCCCAGAAATTTGTGATCGCCACTGCCGAGGAGATCGCGCGGCAAGCCATTTGGGGGCAGATGATCCTGGGCACAGAAGACCTGAGCCCGATCAACATGCCCCTGCTCATGCAACTCGGCGTGCAGGAGGCCAATTACAGGCTGGTGAGCAAACCCGCGCCCAAGGAAAACCAAAAGCTCATCGACCAGTTGGCCAGCCTGTCCTCGCCCATGAATCAGGCAGATATGCTGGCGCTGCAGGCAGCCAAGTTGCCGCCGACGAGTTACCTCGGCATCGCCTTGTATGCAAGCGAGCTCTCAGATGCCGCTGGCAGCATCTACAATTTTGTGAACGTGTACCGCGACGCCGCCTCGGCGCAGGCGGCCATTGCCCAGACCGCCAAGGCCTTCAGGGAATATTCCGTCGCATCCGAGCGGCTCTATTTCATCGACCACAGCCTGCTCATTCCCTCCCCCAGCGATCCCGTGCATGGCCTGCGCATCCTCGGCAGCACCGGGCAGCCTGCCCTCACGACCACGCTCTGGTATCCGCTGCACCTGATCGAGCTTGCAGCGCAGATCGATGCCGACAACTCGACCGTGCAGTGGGGCGACCCGCAAGCGGTGCCGAGTGCATGGCCGCCCGATCACAGCCCGCCCTCGCATCACGTGCTCCCCGAGGCAGCGAGCCCGCCCGAGCACGACGATGCCTTGGCCTTCGTGTTCACGATCTTGGGCTGGCAAGATGGCGAGCCCTATCCCGTGTTTCCCCCCGACGGCATTCCGCTACCTGCCACGTTTGAAGTCGGCTCCCCGACCGTCACGGCCGTCTATCCCAGCCAGCAGATGAGGGCCTACATGTTGCAATGCTACGACGCCGACCTCCTCGCCAATGACCAGCAACTCGGCACACAATTGGCGGCAGACTTCCAGGCAACGCCCTTGCCTCCAGACTGGGTTTCGGCGGGGAAATCGTTGCTCCTGGAGCAATGGGGGTGCTATGCATTGTATAGCATCTTGCGGCAGTGGCAGGAGAATTATGGACCTTACGCCAGTTTCTTGGAGGCCTTCCATGCAGCCATTGATGGCGGGAATTTTGCGGGATTGTGGGGGGATTCGCCACCTGCCTCGCCGCCTTTTTTGGGCCAGGCGGAGCGGCAATTGCTGATCTCGTTCGCGATCCAATATTATGCTGCCAACAGCTCCCCGATCGATTGGGTCGTGGAGGCCTTGACCCTTGCCTTGGAGCCTTCCCCAGACTTTGTACCATCTGCCGACCCTCATGCTCGGGCCTACGTCAGCTGCGTGGGCCGCGCCTTGGGAGCAGTATTCCTGGAGACCTATTACCCGGGCCTGCAAAAGGAAGAACTCGGCAGCGCCATTTCCTTGGGGATGGGAATCAGCGTCGATGCCAACTTGGAGGCGGAATTGGAGGCGTTGCTCGTGGACCTCTTGCTGCAGGATGAGCTGCCGACATCGCCGCCCGACTCGGGAGTGGCCAGGCTGCAAACCTGGCTCGGGATCGGCAGTGGCTTCAATGTGAAGACACAAGCCAGCCTGCTTTGCCAGACCGCCTTGTCGATGATGGAGGCTTGGATGAACACCCTCTCTCCCGAGCAGGAAAAGAGCGATTCGGGGCTAGGCAAACTGCTGGGCGTGTACCTCGCAGCCAATCCTGTGAAGCGCGAGCGGCCCTTGCCAGCAAGCAGCCTCAGCGAGATCGTGGCCTACCAAGTCGCCCGATGGATGGGATTCCCACCGCTCTCGCCCTCCAACTACCAGGATTTTGCACGCTTGCCCTCGCAAGTCGACCTCGATTGGATGCAATACACCTCGCCGCCCTCGGGCTTGGTGGTGGAGTTGGTGCAGACCACATTGTTGTCGCTGAGTTGGTACTTGCGCCACATCCTCTGCAGGCCCGATGACCCCGGGGCCGCTGGCAAGGTATTGCTGGCAAGCCTGGGGCTGGACCAGGTGTTGGCAGACCAGACGCTGTGGCCCACGGGCGAATTGGCGTTGGAATATTATTGCCAGGAGAAATTTTCGCCGACCAACAGGGAGGCGCTGGCGGTGGGCGCCGATCTATTGGCGCTGCTTGCGGTACCCAATGGGCAAGCCACAAGCGATCCTGTCTTGGCCACGGTGGGTGCCTATGCACTCACCGACTACCTCAATACCTTGGTCGCGAGCAGCACGGTCGCGAATGCCACTGCCGGCAGCTTGCTCGATGACCAATATTATTTCGGATGCTACACCTCGCCGCCAAGTGGATCGCCCCCCGTTCACGCCTCACCGCCCCTGGTCGACAGGCATTTGCAGGCCGATATTGCGGCCTGCAAACAGCAATCGATGGCCCTCATTTCCTACCTCGCCGACACCAATTGGCGCAAAAGCCTCTATGGCCTCTATGAATTGGTGAACCAGGTGGGCATGGCGCAATATCTCCAATTGACCTTGCCCTCCGACGCCAACAATGCCGGGCAGATCGACCAACGATTGGCCATTTTCCAATCACCCACCAGCATTGCGCAATTGCCTGCGACGATCACCACAATATTGGCCGGGGTCGGCACATTTTACCTCCAAAACTACCTGCGCAACCGCCTTACATGGCAGGTGCTCGACACAATGACCTTGGGAAATGCCGTCTTGAGCATGCTGCCCGCGCAGCCTGCTGCCGTAACGCCGCCGATTACAAAATCCGCGACGGCATCGCCCGTCCAATATTCCATTCGCCTCAATTACCAGCATCGCAAATGGCCGGTGGTGTTGTCCTCGGTGACCATGCTGGATTCTCAGGCAGATGCTGATGCCCAGATCCAGGAACTTATCACTACGATTCCAACTGTAAAGGCGGGCACGGTCCCCTTTGCACAGGTCTTCCAGCCCTTTTATTACCCCCCCTTGCAAGGTGACCCGCTTCACCCGAGGACCAAGCTCACGAGCGATCCCTACTCCAACTTGCTCACGGTGGTCGGGCCCGATTGGCCATTGCGGTTTCAGGAAGGCGGATTTCAAGACCAAGTGGCCCAAGCGGTGGCGACCGAGGCACCCGCACATTTTTTGACGCAATGCATCTGGATCAGCAAACAGGAAATGCAGGTTTTTGAGTTCTATTACAACCAATGGTATGACCGTGCACTGGACGACGTAGGGCGCGATACCATGGCCCAAAAAATCCTGCAATTCATCCTGGCGCGCACCATCGTTCCCAAGCAAAAATTCGAAGTGATTGATGCCGATGGTCGCTCAGCAACACCATAAGATCAGGCATCTCCAGATAGAGGTGCAGGCCGCTTGGGAATCCAGTACGCAGGAGATTCACAACCGCCTGAGCAAGGTCGTCGACGCTGCATTCCTGAATTCGCTGAGCCATCGTCTCGATGGGCTCATTCCCGCCAATGAACTTTTGAAAATCGACAACCTGGAGATCGACATTGGCCGAATTGGGAACGATGCCATCGAGGAAACATTTGTCGCCAAGGTGGAGGAGGAATTCCTGCGCGCCATCCTGCAGCAATTGGAAAAGACGATGCCGCTCGCCTTCCATTCCCCAGCGGCAGCCACGCGACTGGGCGAATTGGAATTGGTGGAATTTTATCTGGCCCACGGCGGACTGCCTTGGTGGCATCGCGAGGGGAGGTTTGAAATTGCGCAAAAGGTCGGCGCCTTGCTGAGCCAATCGCCCTATGCCTTTTTGGAAATGCTGCGCAAGCACCGTGAAAATGTGCGTTTCCTCTCGCGCTTGCTCGGCAGGCGCGGGGATGCACGGCGCCGGCAACTTTTGCAGGCGATTGCGGCACCCACAGCGCAATATTTGGCGACCAGATTGCGGTTGCTGGAGCGCAAGGTCCAGCACTGGAAGCTGCCTGCGACCTTCTTGCATGACCCGCGTAACCATGCCTGGGTGCTGACCCTGCAGCATCTGCTGGGGGCTGGCGATGCCCACTTGGAACCCGCTGCGCTCATGGACGAGGTCACCAAGGAACTGGAGACCATTTTTGCGCAGTCTGTGGAGCATGCAGGCGGTGCGACTACGCGCCGCAAGCACTTGGCAAAAGTGGATGGCGAGCAGGCAGCGCAAGCCGAAGCAGATGCCCTCGGTTCCCCAATTCTTGGCCCTGGGCATCCCTTGGGCTTGGCCGTGAAGCCTGTCAAGGCATCGTGGCGCGACTGGGCTGCCATGCCGCCCAAGGCCATTGCCAAGATGCTGCAAGGTATCGACGGGGAGCCCAAAAAGCTACAAGGATGGCTGCGCACCATCCCCGCCGACCTGATGGAGCCGGTCTTGATGGCCGTCGCCGCCGTGAATGCCGATCGCCTGCTCGGCTTGCGTGCAGAGTGGACGGCGATCATCGGGCACTTGGCCATGCCCGCCGCCGAATTGGAGCGCATCGAGCAAGCTTTGTCGCTGCGGCTACTCGAAATGCTCATGGTGACCACGGGCGAAATAATCGAGCCCGAGGCCATGATGCAGGCGATGATGGAGCAATTGATTGCATCGGCGCTGGCCCCTGGGCCGGCGGTGGTCATCGCCCTGCAACAAGCCATTGCCCAGGCCTTGGAGGCCGGGATATTGCGCTATCACTGGCATTTCCTGTTACCTAGATTGGCATGGTGGGCGACCGAGCGGCAATCGCGTGCCTCAGCGCCGGCCCGCAAAGGGAATAAACATTCCCCGACCACCAAGGCCGAGCAGTCATCCGCCGATATTGCGTCACCGCAACAGTCAGGCGATGCGCCCGATGCAGATCCAGCAATAGCAGCCGCTGAGGTGGAAAATGAGCTGGAGGAGGGGATGGAATCCAACAAGCGCAAAGGGGTGGCGGCCGTGGGTGATGAAGTGGGGGAAGGTGAACAACGCGAAACGCACCGCGACGATGGGGGATTGGAAATCAAGGAAATCAAATCCCACGATGCATCAACCCTGCCACTGATCGTGGAGCATCAAAACTTGGAGGATGAAATCAATGCCACGGCCGAAAATATTGTGCCCGGCACGGAGGGTGAAAAATGGGGCCTTGGCCCCGAGCAATGGGAGGCTTGGAAGGGCGAATCAGCGCAGCCAAGCATCGCGGTCTGGGAGGAGACGCAGTTGGATTTGGCGGTATTGCGGTCGATGATGGATGCCTTGGTGGGTGGAAAGGCCGGGCCATCGGAGGTCATGCAATATTTGGCAAATTGGAGCGGCGATGGGCAACTCGCACAGCACTTGGCAGCGATGCCAAGCAGCCATGTGCAGCAGGTATTGGAACTGCTCGCCCCCGGTCTGCAGGCATTTTTGTTGGAATTGGAAAGCGCGGTCGCCGCGCTTCCGCAAGCCCTCGTTTCCCCGCCCCTTGCAGGCGCGGCCTATTGGGAGCCGATATTGCGCCTGTTGCTGCAGGTGCCAACCGCCCAACTGACGCAATATGCCGTCTTGGCCGAATTGCTTGCCCCACACCGAGCGGCATTGCAACAAGCCATGGTGCAAGGCACATGGCGGCCGCAAAGCCGACTCCTGAACAGGTATTTCCAAGGCCCTGCCCCTTCACAGCCAGCGGATATTGCGGCAGAGCTCGCAACATTGATGGCCCAAGTCCCTGCCATCGCCCACATCGAGCTGCGGCAGCTGATCAGCAGCCTCCCCGATGGCCAAGCGCTCCATACACCCGAGGAAGAATTGCAGCGTTACATCGAGGCGATCGCCGAGGCCACGGGCAATTCCAGCTTGGAGATGCGCAATATTTTGATCCAATCGGCGGCCACAGAATTTGCCTTGCCCCTCGGCGCAATATTGCCCAGCATCCTGCCAGCCTCCACAAAATGGGTGCCGCGCTTGCCTTGGCAGGATATTGCGGGCTTGCCCAGCACCGCCCAATTGCAGCAGATGGTGGCGAGCGCGCAGCAAAGGCCCCAAGAGTGGCCCGCACTGTCTGCGATGATCGGCGTATGGGGAATGCAGGCAGGCCTTGCAGCCATCGCCGCCGCATTGCCCGAAAGCGCCCTGGCCCCATTGCTGGACCATATTGCGCCGGGCTATGCACGATTTGCAAAGCAATTGGTGCATGACATGGCCTTGATTGCAGGGTATATTGCGCAGCGGCCTGTGCACGATGCGGCACAACGCATCGCGCTCTGGACCAAGCTGATGCGCCTGCTCATGGCCTACCGGCCCAGCGTGCCGATGCAGGCCGGGCTGATGCTGGGCATGCTCGGGGAGGTCTCGCGCTCGCGCGATGCCCTCGAGGGCGCCATCCGACAGCTGGCGACCCGCCTGCAGCTCGGGCGTCTACTGCTCGCCCACCTGCCCGAATTGTCCAGCCCCCTTCAATCCAGTCCCCTGGCCAACGAGGAAATCAAAAATTTCATCCTCCTCGGCCAATTGCCCATCGGTGCGGCGGCGCAGCAATTGCGCGAGCGACTCGTGCAAATGACCATCCAATTTCCCGCTGCGGCCATCGCCTT
>JANMIM010001402.1:0-3581 GCA_031375795.1 Bacteroidota bacterium | reverse complement strand
TCCACTGGAAACAAACCAAGTATCCGCCACCCAATGCGACGACGAGGCTACCAAAAAAGAGAAAGTAATGACCCAACGAGGCTGCCCGAAATCCCTCCTGTAGATGCCCGAGGTAGAAAAATATCCGAGCATTCACCTTGCTGTGCCAGTCGCCGTAGGTAGCCATTTCGGTCGCAAGCAATAACGCCACCCATGTAAGCAATAGGAAATTGATCGAATTCACCGTGATCCGCAATATTTTCCGGATCCGTGCATGCGCAATCAGTCCATGCACCACCGCAAACAACAGGGGCAGCGCAACCAAATAAGAAACCATCGAAAAGTCCAGCTCCCAACCGGCATACAAACTTGGCAGCCAAGCCATTTTGTCTCCAAGCGGCAGGTCATTTGCATAGATCTTGAGAAAGCAAAGCCTGTACACCAGGAAAATGCCCAACCACAAGGCGGCAAGCTTCAGGATATATTTGAAAACGGCTTTCATACGGGAAAAAGATGCTCCTCCGATCGATAGATACCATTTCCGCCCTTTAGGTTGCAAAGTCGTGGATCGGAACTTGAATCCAGTTGCCCTGCGATTCAAGGGATGCCAACCACTTGCCCGAAGCCCTAATCCTTGCGTACGCGAGCAATGAAGCGTGCCTGCGTCTTCGGTTGTAGCTCCAGGAAATAGAGCCCACGCGGCAGGTTTCCGAGATCGATCTTTCTGGCTTCAGTCGTGCCTTCGAGGTAGATGCGCCCATCGAGCCCCAACATTCGATAGCCACAATCATCCTCCAATCCTCGCAAGGTGAGAAGCCCCTGCACTGGATTGTTGAAGGTAATGCCCCCCAAGGAACTGCTCAGCTGCAACAAATTGGACCACAAGGTGGAGCCGTCGCGGTTGAATTGCCGGATGCGGTAGTACCGAGCGCCTTCCACGGAATGGCCGTCCACGAATTCATATCGCAGGGCATCAGGTTTTGCAGGCAGTTTGTCGATCAATTCCAACTGATCGACGCCCGGCCCCGCCATGATCTCAAAGCGGTCCACGACGGCATCGGTGGTTGCCTCCCAAGACAATTTGTTGGCCCCGGGCAAAGAAACACCCTGCAAATCAAGTGACTGCATGGCGAGCGGACCTCCCAGACACGGCTCCGAGACCTCCGACAATCTGCACAATGTGAAATCGTCCAGGAAGATGTAGGAGCCTGGGCTGGAAAAGACATCCCGGTAAGCCGATGTCGCAACCGTATCCTGTATGATCGGCCCAAATCCACCGATCGTAATGCGATTTTCGGTGCCATTGGCCGTAAAGGTCCCGAAGACGTGCACCCAATCTTGCTGGTCATAGATGACGGGCGTGTACTGAAATTGTGGCGTGGCGGTGAGTTTTGCAGCATTGGTCACGACGATCGGCGCCGAAGTGAAGTAGGCCCCGAGTCCGCTGGATTTGAAAATGGGATTGCCATTCGCATAAAAATCGGCCGAGGAGACGTAAAACGAAAGGTAATAGACCGTATTCAATTGCAAGGTCGCGCTCAGGGGCGCGGTGAGGTATTCCCAGAAATTGTTGACGCTGCCGTCCAACACCAAGCCTGCATAGCCATCGCCGCCATGGGGCACTTGGAAACCCATCACGCTCGTGGGCACGTCTGCCTGTTGCCCTCCCGCCGCACAAGCATTAAAATAGTCTGCCGTGCCGCCCGAGGGCGGACTCAGGTAGTTCCATCCCGTAGCCTTGGCGATCGAGTTGTCAAACGTCTGGGTGAGGATGCTGGGGCATGAGGAAAAGGTCTCAAATCCCGGATTGGGGATCAAATTGGCGGTCGGCAAGGTATAGGAGGGTCCGATGAGGCGCGTCGTCGATGGCCCCGCAGGCGAGGATGGGCTGCCATCGATGACCATCGAGACCAAATCGCCGTCCAAGAGATGCCCGACCGAAGTCTGATCACAGCGCAAATCATAGGTGAGCCAGAAAAAGTTATTGCCCTTCGTGAGCGTACGTGTGAGGCCAGTGACATTCATCGCGCCCGAAGGAGTGGGAAACGTGCCCAAAGGCGCCTCTCCGGGCGCATGGAAATATTTCAGCTTGTTGGTGCTCCAAACATTGGCGGTGAGGATGTCGGCGACACTCGTGGTGCTGCCCGTGTTGAAGGACAAGGAATTGAGCACCGGAAATGCCCCAAACGACCCGCCAACCTCGATGTTCACGGTCAGCATCTCGTTGTCGGCCGTGCCCTGCGGAGCGGCTGCGGCATTGGTGCGCTCCACTGTGACGGATTGCACATAATAAGGACGCTTGGCGATGCTGTAGCGCACGGTACCAAAGTGGTGGTAATAGTTGCTGCCACCCGTGGCATTGACCAACTCGATGTACACCGGATTGTTGCAGGGTCCGCTGGCCTCGGCGTAATTGTTGGGATCGTTTAGGCAGCTGGGATTGAACACCGGATTCCGCACGTTGGGCACAAACATGGAAACCGCTTGTCCGCGCGCCACGGCAACGGGCGTGATGAATGTCGCACCGTCTTGAAAAGGCGTGGCAGGAATCACATAAGGCGTACCGCCAATGGTGATCGTCACGGTCGTCACATTGCTCGTGCCCGTGCCGGGAGGAAACGCAACTGCTCCCACGCTACCTGCTGGCACGTAGGAAAAACCCGTTGTCGGCAGGGCAGCAGCACCGTCCACGATACCATTGGCTACCAGCGTGTACGAGCTGTTGGCGAATTCCAGGTTGCTGCTCAAGGTCACCGAGGTCATCGAGGCCAAATAATTGGTCTGTGCGATTGCTTGATCCATCAACCCCGCGACAAGTGCGAGCATGGCAAAAACGACGATTCGAAAAGACTTCATTGATTGGCGTTTTGAGTGCGAGCTTAATTGTAGATTTTGTTTCGAAAGCGAAGTTAGCGAAAAATGGTTTGGGATGCAAATGAATCCTTTTCGGCCAGCGCGCCAATCGCATGAAACTTGCGAGCGGCGGAATTGCGCCGCTCCTCGGTCCTTGCACCACGCCGCACGCGGCTCGCAAGTCCTACTTGTGGGCCGATAAACGATACTGGGCGCCAAACAGGTGCCGAGTTCGTGGTACACCGAAGCCACTTTGCCGAGACGCGATCATTCGCGGAAATTCCTATCTTTGCCGCTCCAATTTATAAATTGAATGAAAGCTCTCGAAGGAAAAAACGCATACATCACAGGTGCATCGCGCGGCATCGGCAAGGGCATCGCCCTGGAATTTGCCCGGCAGGGTGCCAACGTGGCCATCACCGACCTGCGCCAAAGCGACCTCACCGCCGAATTGATCGCCGAGTTTGAAGCCTTTGGCGTGAAATGCATCGCCATCGCCTGCGATGCGAGCAACATGGCCGATACCCAGGCTGCCATCGACGCCACATTGGCGGCTTTTGGCACGATCGACGTGGTCGTGAACAACGCCGGCATCACCATGGACAACTTGCTCCTGCGCATGAGCGAGGAGCAATTCGACACCGTGATCCGCGTGAACCTCAAAAGTGCCTTCAATTCCACCAAGGCCGTCCTCAAGCCCATGCTCAAGCAGCGCAGCGGCTCGATCATCAACATCAGTTCGATCGTGG
>JANMIM010001258.1:0-10291 GCA_031375795.1 Bacteroidota bacterium | reverse complement strand
ACGAAGATGCAGGCGACATTTGAATCCACCCGCGACGGCATCTTGTTGCTGGACCCAGGCGGCCTGTTGCTGGATTACAACGAGGAGTACTGCACGCTGAGCAGCATCCCCAAGGCTGAGCTGGACAGCGGCCTGCCCTACCCCGGCTTGGAAACGATGGCGGCCCAGATCTTGGATCCCGTGCGCTTCAAATCGGCTTGGAGCCGCATCGAGGCACATCCCGAAGCCGAGGAACGCTTTGTCTACGAGACCCATGCGGGCCAGATCATCGAGATGTATGGTCGCAAAATGCTCGTGGACGGCACCTACAGGGGCATGCTCTGGTTCCTGCACGACATCACTGACCTCAAGCGCATCGAAAAGGCCCTTTTGGAAAATGAAACCAAATTCCGCAACCTCTTCTCCCAAGCAAACGACGCCATCATCCTCCTAGACGACTCGGTATTCATCGAATGCAACAACAAAGCCGAGGAAATGTGGGGGCTCACAAGGGACGAGTTGCTGGGCAAAATGTCCTATGAGCTGTCGCCTGAATTTCAACCCGATGGCCAAAGGTCATCGGTGAAAGCAGCACAGAACAATGTGGCGGCCTACAAGGGGGAGTCCATGCGCTTCTATTGGCAACATACCCGTGGCGACGGGCAGCCCTTTGATGCAGAGGTGAGCCTCAACCGCATCCAAATCGGCGAGAAGGTCTACATCCAAGCCCTGGTGCGCGACATCACCGAGCGCCTCAAGACCGAAAACGCCTTGCTGGATTCCGAGCAGAGCAACAAGGCCTTGCTCGACGGCATCCCTGACTTGATCGTGCGATTCACCGAGTCGGGCCACATACTTAATTACAAGCAAAGCGATCAGCAGAGCCAGATCAGGATTGCAGATGGGGCGGCGGGAAAATCGCTGACCGAGGTTTTGCCGGCCATCCTTGCCGAGAAGGTCCTGTCCCATGCGCAGCAGGCCCTGGCACAGGGCCGCAGCCTGCAATTTGAATTGGAGCTCAAGCTCAATGGGGAGGACCTCGACTATGAGACCCGCATCGTGCGCAGCGGGGCCGACGAGGTGCTGGCGATCATACGCGACGTGACCGAACGCAAGCGCACGGAAAAGGAATTGATCAAGCGCAATTTTGAGCTGGACAGCTTTGTGTACCGGGCATCGCACGACCTCAAGGCGCCGCTGAATTCACTGATGGGCCTCATCGGTTTGGTGGAAGGCGAGACACAGGAGGCTGGCGTGCTCGCCTATATCAAGATGATGAACAAGAGCGTCGTGAAGCTCGACACATTCATTCGTGACCTCGCAGACTTCTCTCGCAACGCCCGTTTGGAACTGGCGCAGACGGCCATCGATTGGCAGGGCCTCATCGACGAGACCATGGAGAACCTACAATTTGCAGACGGCGCCGACCGCATCGAGAAAATCGTCGACATCCGCGTGGACGGTGTCTTTTATTCAGACCCCGTGCGCATGGGCATCATTTTTAACAACCTGGTGTCCAATGCCATCAAGTACCAAAACCTGAAGCGCAACGATGCCAAGGTAGAGGTGAGCATCATCGGCCACGGCGAGGATGTCGTGATCACGATCGCAGACAATGGCATCGGCATCCCCAAGGAACACCAGCAAAAAGTCTACAACCTATTCTTTCGTGCCAGCGTGCAGTCCTATGGCTCGGGTATGGGCATGTACATCGTGAAGCATGCCATCGAGCGCATCAAGGGCGTGATCACCCTCGACTCAGAGGAAGGCGTCGGTTCCACGTTTGTGATCAGGCTACCCAACCTAGGCCCGCCAGAGCCCACTGAAGCGTCGCTTAATAATTCAACTCCGGAAAATTGATCACCAACGGCAGCGTATTGTCTGCCGGCGCCGCTGATGGATCGCAATGGTATCCATAGATCTTGTATCGCCCACTGAGTTGCATCAGGTCTTGGTAATAGGCGTGGGCCGACATTTTGAAATGGAAAAACACCTCGTGAAACAGTGTAACCGAGGGAATGCGCAGCGCCTCTATCTGAGCGACCAAGAAATCAGGATCACCATTGTCGCCCGAGTACACGATGCTCTGCCGCCCGTCGGTAAACCAATAGGCGTATGTCTGCATGCCCGCCACATGCCTGCCAAATGTGTCAATGGCGCCACAGCCCTCGATTTCATCGATCGGCCTGAAATCCACGCGGTCGCTCACCGTTCCCAACGAATAGGAGAGGAAACCCTCCAAGAGTTCCTGCAAGACCTTGCTGGCCACAAAAATCTTGATCCGCCCTTTTTGCAGCACCATCTGATGAAAAAGGATGAACGTGGAGAGGCTGCCCACATGGTCATCGTGGAGGTGCGTGATCACAACCCCATCAATCTGGTCGGCAAGCTTCATCTGCACAAGCCTCGGGAAAATGGCATGCCCACAATCCACAAGAATCCGCATGCCGCGATGCGTGACGATCGCCGACGAGTTGCCATAAAGCGTGTCGAATGCCCCGCCGGTGCTCACAAACTTGATCTTCGTTGTGTTTTCTTCCATTTTCCATTCCATGTTGCGCACCAAATCTAGTCAAAGCAACCCTTGAATTGGTTTAAGACGGTACAAATTGAGCAAGGAGACCCAAAAAAATGCCTCCAAAAACAATATCCAAAATGGATAACCTTGTAAATCGCCGACTAGCGATTTCGCGCTCACAGTCAAGCATTTGCAAAAACTGGATTCCTTTTTTACGGATGTTGAACACCCAATTTTAACCCAAAAAAATATTTTGGGGCATCGAAATGATATATTAGCTTTGACTCAGAACCTAAATGATCAGGTTCTTTTTACGTCGCGATCAGGATTTGATCCTGTGCTTCTGAAAGATGGAGCGTTCGTTTTGAAATCTGTTGCAAAGGAAAAAGTGACTGCATTGCATGGCCAAAGATGTGAATTCTTGCCAAGTTGTCGAGTCCATCCAAACACGACATGCACAATGCGGTCGTAAGCAGCAGTTTTTTCGGTCTTTGATATGGTGACGTAAAACCGATAAGTGCAAAAGATTTATCTCCTTTTTATCCAATGTCCACCGATCGGTGGACGCGTTTCTCTGTTGATTGGTGCCAGGAACCCTCGCTAGGGGGTTCCGGCATTATTTTTTTGAGGAAGGTTGCCAGTGCAGAATACAATGGAGAATCAAGAACCAAATCCACCCAAGCAAAAAAGAACTCGATACAGGAAAAGGAAGACCTTTTCTGATGATGCGCCCGATCTCTACGAACGTGTAGAGTCTGCAGAGGCGATGTTGCGTAGCATTCGTGCGAGACTGTCATCTGTCGAACTCGAGCTCAACGAGGTTGCGGCTATTTTGGAAGATGAGCCAGACCTCGATCAACAATCGAAGTTGAGCTGATTTTCCCGCCCTTGCAGTTGCGCGAGATCAAGGACATCGGCCGGCCGAGTCGAGTAACCGCCTCTTTCCAATACCATTTTGGGACCCCGGGCCACACAACTTATTTGCACGGGTGCCGGCCGCAACGCTTCAATCCGATGACCGTGCTGCCTCAGCCATCTCCACGATGCGTCGCAATTCCTGTGCAGGATTCAAGAAGTAGTTTCTGGCCCAGAGGCGGTAGATTTTCCAGCCACGACGACGCAACAAAGCTGGTCGGTAGACCTCGCGCTCCTTGGCCGAGCGACCAGAGAAATAGTTGCGGCCCTCGATCTCGATGCCCAGCACATAGGCGCCATCGGGTCCCTTGATCGCCAAGTCCAGCATAAAATTGTGGTCCCCCAATCCAGCATCCACCTGCCAACCCAGCGCCTGCAGGTCAGCCTGGATGCGCTCTACCAAGCCTAAGCGCAACGTGGTTGCGACGGGAGCCTCCGCGCCAATCGTGCGCAATTGGGATAGGAGCGACTTGACTGAGCCGGCATCGCCCATGCTCATGGCACGGGCATATTGCAAGTATCGCTTGAGCAATTTGGGCCCATCATGTTTGGAATCATCTACTTGCAATTCCTCGGGATCGATGCTGCAAACAATGATCTTCTTCTTTTTTGCACGGGTGATCGCGACGTTGAGACGATTGCCGCCTCCTTTTTGATTCAAGAGACCAAAGTTTGCGATGAGCTTGCCAGCCTTGGTGCGCGCATAGCCGACCGAGAAGATGATCACGTCGCGCTCGTCTCCTTGGACGTTTTCGATGTTTTTGACAAAAATGCTCTGGCGTTCCTCGCCTTCTTCGCGCTCCATCGCCTTGTGCAGCAGCGAGGCACCCTCTTGGTCGCCCGCCATGCCCAGTTCCAGCAAGCGCAGCTCGAGCAGCTCGCGGATGAGCTCCTTTTGGTGAAAATTGAACGTGACCACCCCGATCGTGGGGTTGTCGGGTCGCCGCACCATCGCCTCGACCAGCGCGACGACCTGCCTGGCTTCCTCCTCGTTTCGGTTCTTGTCCCAGACGCCAGCGACCTTCACAAAGCTGATGGGTGGCTGGCTGATCTCCTCGTGCAGCGCAGGCGGCACCATGTTGAGCCGCCCTTCGTAAAACGCAAAGTTGCTGAAGTTGATGAGCTCCTTCTCGGTGGACCGGTAGTGCCAGCTGAGCTTGCACTGCCTGAATAGATTCCTGCTCAGGTCCAGGATGCTCTCCACCTCCAGCGGCATTTGCTCCACCTCGGTCGCCTCGTCCTCCTCGACCTTCACATTGTAAAGGTCAAATGGCTGCAACTGCTGGTCGTCGCCCGCGATCACGCATTGCCGGCCGCGCAGCATCACCGGCAGGGCCCGCTCCACATAACATTGCGAGGCCTCGTCAAAGACCACCAGGTCGAAATAGTCCTTGGCCATGGGGAAAATTGCGGCCACAGACTCCGGCGAGGCGAGCCAGCAGGGCATCAATCGGCCCAGACCCTCTTCCCAAAAGGTCTGCACCAGCTTGCGCACGGGCCAGAGCTGTCGCTGCTTGCGCACTTGGTGGCCGATGTCGCGGTAGGTCACCGGATTGCTCAGCCTGTTGTATTCGATGTTTTCAATGATGGCGTCCTTGAGTTTGCGCTGGATGAGCCCGGTCACGGTCGCGGCGCGGTCGTGTACCAGCTTGCGATAGGTTTCCAGCCGCTCAGGCATCTGCCGGCTGCTCGTCTCCAGCAACTCGGGGTGCTTGGCCTCGACCTGTGCGAGCCAGGCGAGCAGCATCCCGTTGTGGGTCTGGTCGAGCAAGGTTTGCTTGTGGCCGTCTCCCAGGTGCCCGATGTAGCTGTGCAGGTGCTCCACGGCGATGCGTTGGTGGCCACTGAGGTTGTCCATGAGGGCATCGAGCTGGCAGAGGTCGTCGAAGTCGCGCACGAAGCTTTCTTGGAGCGCGACGGCATAGACCTTGGCGGGTATGGGGTAAATGAGCCCCTGGGAGAGCCGGGCAATCTGTGCCGGGTGCAGCAGGGCCTTCCAGGCCTGCTCAGTAACGGCCAGTTCGCGCTGAATTTCCTTGAGCCGGGCGACATCGGCCTTGACCACTGCCCAATAGGCCTCGTCAAACTTCCCCCCGGCCACACGCGGCTTGAAGGCCTCCCATTCCCTGAACTCCAACCACTCCTCCACCAATGCTACGCTCTGCAGCTTGCGCTCCTGCCATGCGACCAGTTCATCGGAGCCGCTGGCGAGTGGAATGTCCTTGAAAAAAAGCTGCTCGTCCAGTTCCAAGGTCATTTTCAGGACTTTGGACAACACTTCCATCTCCGACTTGAGCAGTGCGATCCCTGGTTCCTCCAGCTGCATGCCACGCTTTTGCAACAAGCTCCTCAGGTACCACCAGCCCTTGAGCCATGCCATGGAGAAGTAGCGCCCAAATTTCTTGCCGCCAGCCTCAAAGGCGGCGAAGTGTTTTTGCAGGTCCTCCGCAAAAGACATCGGAAAGCCGTCGAGCACCTTGAAGGCTGCCATTTTCTGGAAGAGCTTGCCAAATGCCTCGAGTTTCTGGTGCAGGTACTTGGGCTTGAGGTTGTCTTGCAGGGCGGCCTCCAAGTCCTCCTTGGCCCCCAAGCGGTCCACCATTTCCTCCAACTTGGCACATGCAGGGAGCACCAAGGCGATCTGCTCTTGGTGGTCGAGCGTATTGCCGGGAGCCTGCAGGCCCAACCACAAGGCGTGGATGCGGTCGATCTCCGAGGGCAGGGCTTGCAGGCGCTCTGCCAGCGCGGCTTTGCCCGCAAAACCCATGCGGTTCAGCGGCAGACGCTCCCGCCAGGGATAGGACTGGGAAAAAAACTCGTCGTAGTCGAGGATGCTGCTCAGCACCTCGCTGAATGCCTGCCAACTGTCGTGGTCAAAGAGACCCGCCAATGCCGCCATGTCGATCTGCGGTGCCTGCGGATCTGCCTGCAGGTACAACTCGTGGGCCGACAAACCGCAACGGCTCCGCTCGCTCAGGGCACGGTAGAGCCGCTCAAAGAAGTCGCTGAATTCGTCGAGGCGGCGGCTGTCTTTGGTGAAGTCGCGCAGCCAGATGTCGATGCCGATGTCGCGACGCTCCTCCTCAAACTTCTCGATGTCGTCGATCTGCTGCTTGATGCGGGCAAATATCTTGTTGCGGTCGGCACGGTAGTCGTGCACGAGTGCGCCAAACCGACCCAAGCCCACCTCGTTCATGCGTTGGAACACGACGTCGAGCGCGGCCCGCTTTTGGGAGCAGACCAGCACGCGCTGCCCACGCGCAAGCGCATCGCTGATGAGGTTGAGGATCACCTGCGACTTGCCCGTGCCGGGAGGGCCGTGCAAGACGACCGACTCACCTGCGCGCACACAAAGCAGGGCCTCCTCTTGGGTCTGATCCACCGAGGACACAAAGTAGGATTGGTCTTCCTTGGCGGGCGGGCCATCCTTGAGGCGAGGCCTTGGTTCAAAAAACTCCTTGAGCTGGAAATGCTCCGGGTTGCGTTCCAGCTCCTCGTAATCCTGGAGCAGTGCGCTGTCGCTCTGCGGGAAGATCCCGACGACCGCGTTGGGGATGAAGCGCAACATGCCGATCGGCAGGGCATCGAGCAGGGCCGCATTCTTGTCTGCAAACCTGTCTACCTGAAACTGAAACAGCTCTGAATTGAAGTGGATCGTGATCTCATGGGCTGTCATCTGCTTGTAGAGCGCATTGAGAAAGCCTTGCAAATCGTCGTGCCGCTCGGGCCTGTCCTCCCAAAACTCATGCTTGAGCCTCACCTGCATGAACTTCTCGTAGGCGAGGAAAAATGTGGTGTTGAAGCTCAAGTCCTCGTCGGGGTTGGCCCTGAGCGACCAGCGTGTGCCGCCTTGGAAGTCGCGCTCCAGCCTCACGGGAAACAAGACCGCTGGGCATCGGGCGATGCTGCCATCGAGAAACTTGCCCTCGATGAAGGGGTAGCCGAGGAAAAGGTCATAGGTGCCGGTCTCCTCGTTGATCGTTTCCACCTCATGCCAGATGCTGTTGAGCCGGCGGTCGAGCAGGTTGGTGGCCTCGTCGCGGCTGCTCAGGTTTTTGATCAGGGTCACACTCTGCCCAGCGATGATTTTCCCCAAGATCTCGGCTGCCGACAGATGGTTGATGAAACCTGCCTCGGTGAGGTCGAGGTCCTTGCGCACAGAGAGCTTGGACAGCTTCAGGGAGCGGTTGGACTGGCTCAAGTTGGTCAGTCGCAACTTGTATTGGTGCATCACTGGAAACATAAGGCAATACTAGTGAATAATCTTGCTGCGGCATGCTGCCACGGTCAAAATCAGGGCGCCACGGGCACCACTTGTTGGCGGAGGGAAAGCAGGTAGGCGGTACTCACGGTTTGGGCGCGGGTCGAGGGGTTCAGGAATTTGAAGCTCAATCGGTTGGGTGCATGCTGCGGGGTCGCGAGCAGCACTTCGCAGACGATATTGCTTTCGCGAATGATGCGTAGGCCATCTTCATTGGTGTACACGATGAGTCGTTGCTTCTCGACCATGGAAGGCAGCTGCCCCATGTCGCTCACGGGCAATACCTCCTTGCCGGCATAGAGGTCCAGGTCGCGGCCGCTGCCGATGAAGGCGTGGATCGGCTCGGTCTCAAAATGGGCGGCAAAGTATTTCCCCACCACCGCCGTGGACTGGTAATGCATGAGGGGCGGGTAGATGGAAAAATTGATCAAGAGATTGCAGAGCGCAAACCCCAGCGCCGTCGGCCACAGGAGCCGTTGCCATTCAGACTTGCTGCGCAGCAAGTCCACGGTGAGCAAGACCGCTAAGGCCAGAAACAGCACCTTGGGCCAGAGCGCCGACTCCGCAAATGCCCCAAACGCGAGGATGCTGCAAAACACGACTGCCAGGCACCAAATCACAAAATGCATGCGCAGGAAGAATTTCCGCCAGCCTGCAAAGACGCCACGGTCGGAGGCATCGACCCAAGCATCGGCCACGAGGATCGCCGCAAATGGAAAAGTCACAAACGTATAGTGCGGCAACTTGAAGCGCGAGAAGCACAAGGCGGTGAATACCAGCAAAAATCCGGCAAACGCCACGGCTTCGCCTTGCTTGGGCAACCGGAACCTCGCCTTTGCAATCACAACGGCCTTGCCCACCAATGCCCACAAAAAAATCGCCGTCCAAGGCAAGAATGCCCAGGCAAATGAGTGCACCAAAAAAAATGCCGTCGCGTCATTCTTCCATTCGCTCTCACCCGTCACCCGCCCAAAACTCTGCGACCAATAGAAGAATTCCACGCCGCGCCACCCATACTGTTGGTACTGCCCGATCGCCCAAGGCAAGGTCACCAGCCCGACAATCGGCAGAAACAGCAGCCATTGCCAGCGCAAAATCGCCGCCCAGTCGCGCCGCAACAAGACGTCGCCACCGATCGCCAAACCCGGCACGACCACCGCCAAGGGTCCCTTGGCCAGCATCCCCAATCCCACGAGCAAGGTCCCCAGCAAAAAATGCCCCGTTCGGCCGCCACGCAGCCACTTGACGAGCAACCAAGTCGCCAAGATCACCGGGGCGATCATGTACATGTCGGTCTTCACGTCGTTGTTCATGAGAAAGACCCCTTGCGCGCTTGCAAAAATCAAGGCCGCCAACTCTCCCGTGCGGCGATTGTGCAGCAAGCTCGCCAAGCGCTCGGTCCCCAGCACGGCCAGCAGGGAAAACAAGACCGATGGCAGCTTGTATGACCAAGTAGAGACCCCAAACAAGCGAAAACTCAGTGCCGACATCCAAAATGTGAGCGGGGGCTTGTCCAAATAGGGGCGCCCATGGTCCCAGAAATGAAAATAGTCGCCGGTCTGCATGATCTGCCGCGACATGCCGGCATACTGGGCGGCATCGATCTCCATCACATCGACCCACATGCCTGCCAGGTATGCAAGAATGATCATTGCAAACGGCAGGTAACGTCTGATGTCGACTGGAGGATACAAGGTGGGCAAAATTAGTGTTTGCAGACAATATTGAAGTGTTTTTTGCGCAGATTCTTCGTCGGGCGCAGCAGGCCATTGTCTGCGCGCAAAAATCGATGCAATCCACGACCGATCTTACGGGTCAGATTCCACGCCTACAAAAAAACAGAACCCAAATTGACGGCAGATTCATGCAAAAGATTTATTTTTGACATCATTCAGGCCACAATATTAACACTTACGCAACCAGAGGGGTTGATGGGCGTACAAATCATCAGTTGCGGCAAGGCCAGCTTTTGTTTGCCGACCGCCACGGAACTCAACAATTATTGCACAAAGATCATGGGAGTGCTCTGCCACACGTGTCACGGTTCGGGAAGGTTGCTGGGAGGCGATGCGAGGTATGCGGCACATGCAGCCACCGCCTGCGGAGGTTGCGAGGGCCGGGGTTACCGCAGCGCAAGTCGCCGGTCGGATGAAGCGGTTGCCGACGTGGAGATTGGCAAGGTGCTTGCCTACAACCACACCATGGGCGCAGCCATCGTGTACCTGGAGGAGACGATACAGCAAGGCGACAGCTTGCTGGTCGTAGCGCAAGGTGTGGCGATCGAATTTGCGGTAGAGGCGATCTTGGTGGCGGGAATGAAGTTGTCGATGGCGCTCAAGGGATGGGAAGTGACGCTGCTTGTGCCGCAGCCCCTGCAGCCCGGCGCTTGGATCATGCGAAAATAGCGATTGAGATATTGAATGAGGAGGGCGTTTGCGTGAGGCCGTTCATCGAAAGGTGGACGGCTTCGTTTTTGATTGGGGATCGGAGATTGAGTTTGAGTTTGAGAGGGAGATTTTGAGAACGTGGTTGTGAGGAAGATCGGGACGGTCAGGATGAAGGAAAATCGGAACGATCAGGATGAATGTTTTGGGGGATGTGAGTGTGAGTGCGAGTGT
>JANMIM010001246.1:0-2252 GCA_031375795.1 Bacteroidota bacterium | reverse complement strand
GAGGCGCTGCCCGGCTACAATATCCAAATGATCAATTGCAACGGCATGATCACCGCCCTTGGGGCGTTGCATTGCATCACCAAGGAGGTGAGCGCCCGCGATCCATTGCTCATCTCCCATCAGCCGCTCGCAGACACCTACAACGCGACCACACCCTACCAGGTCGATGCCCTGATCCAGCACCGCTCAGGCATCGCCAATGCGGCGCTGCACTACCGCACCGATACCTTGCAGCCCTACCAGACCGTCGCCATGACCCTCACGAGTGCCCCCAGCAATACTTGGACAGGGTATATCCCAGCCCAAGCGCCCGGGTCGAAAGTCTACTACTACGTCGCCGCCACCTCGGTGAGTGGCAAGAGCCAGGTGAGGCCCATGCCAGCGCCAGCAGGCTATTGGCAGTTTGAGGTATTGGTGCCGGTGGCGGTGACGGAGGGAAATCTCGCGGAATGGGTGGAGATGAAACCCGCATTCCCCAATCCGTCCAAGGGCATCACCTGCATTCCCGTGTCGCTTTCTGCCGAGATGGAGGGCGAATTGGTGCTCTCAGACATGCTCGGGCGGCAATTGGCCCTGCTCCATCAAGGAACAATGCCGGCCGGAACCAAAAACTACTTTGTGAACACGACACAGACGGCTGCGGGCGTCTATGCGCTGACCTTGCGTGCGGGGGGCATTTCCAAGGTCCAGAAGCTTGTCGTGAGGTGAAATTCTTCCAATAGTCGGCATCGACGGGACGTCGGGCAGAGCGGAATGGGTGTCGTGGACTTGGCCGCAATTTGTTTTCATGCAATCGACCGGCCCGCCATCCCACCTTACGATTTGCTGAAGAGAATTCCTTATATTGGTGTGATCGATGCAATGCACCTTTGCGGATGTGCATTGATAGGAATGAAATTGAATTTGTAATCCAAATCCGATCAACATGAAAAGGTTCGTTTACACATTTGCGTTGATGCTGGCCCTGGCATCTGGTATGCGTGCCCAATCTCCCTGCATGTGCGTGCAGCTCGATGGCATTGATGAATACCTGCATACCAATTACGCCAACTACAATTTCACCAACTTCACGATGGAGCTATGGATCAAGGCGCCGACGTATTCGACCAATATCCACTACATCAGCTTGTATCAAAATTCCTACCTGGTACTCGGGAACTATGGCAGTGGCGCCTTCAGCACATGGGCCGACGGACTAAACCCGATCGATGCTGGATCGAGCAGCGCCATCAATACCTTCAATGTATGGCACCACGTCGCCTTCACCTACGATGGCACCAACCAGAAAATCTACATCGATGGCGTGCTCGACATCACCCGGCCCACCACGGGCGCCATCACCATCAACAGCTCCCTGTTCAACCAAGGACTCAACATCGGCGCACGCTATACCTCCAATACACAATTTGTGAATGGCCTGATCGACGAAGTGCGGATTTGGAACGTGGCGCGCACCCAAGCCCAGATCCAAGCGACCATGTCGCAATCATTGGTGGGCAATGAGCCGGGCCTCACCAACTATTGGCCGATGAACGACGGGCCTGGCAGCGCCATTGCATCCGACCTCACCGGCAACAACAATGATCTCGCCCTCGTGAACATGGAGCTCGCCACCGATTGGATCAACCAATGCCCATTCATCTCCACGGTCCCTTTTACCCTGACGGTCACCCCCAATGATACCATCTGCCAAGGCGACACCATCACATTGACGGTCGCGGGACGCGACAGCATGATCTGGAGCCCCAGCACATATCTGAACGTGAGCACCGGGGCCACGGTCATGTTTTACCCGCCCAACACAAGCATGGTGACGGTGCTCGGCTGGAAAAACGGCAATCCCATCCCCGACACGATGCACATCAATGTCTATGTGATCCCGACGGCAAATTCCAATGCCGCCACCAGCGTCTGTCAAGGCGACAGCATTTTCCTCGGTGGTGCCTTCCAGTCCACTGCAGGCGTCTATGTCGACACATTCACGAGCCTGCTCACGGGTTGCGACAGCACGCGCACGACGACACTCACGATCAATCCCGTGTATTCCTTGCAAGCCACCGCATCGATTTGCAATGGCGACTCCATCATGCTCGGCGGCGCCTACCAGCACCTCCCTGGCGTGTTTACCGATCAATACAGCTCCGTCGGCGGCTGCGACAGCACCGTGACGACCACATTGACCGTCACGACGGTCGACAACACCATCACCCAGTCGGGCATCACCCTCACCGCCAATGCCGCTCCCGCCACCT